>JANMQE010000388.1:0-6582 GCA_031370195.1 Phyllobacteriaceae bacterium | reverse complement strand
CCGCCAGCGCCGCCTACAAGTTCGTCTGGAACCAGCTTTGCGACTGGTATCTCGAACTGTTGAAACCGGTTTTCATGGGTGACAACGAGGCCGGGAAAGCCGAGGCACAAGCCGTGCTCGCTCACGTCCTCGACGAGACCTACCGCTTGCTGCACCCCTTCATGCCGTTCATGACCGAGGAACTTTGGACGCTGACGGCAGGCGAGGGCAACCCGCGCCAGACGCTGCTCTGCCACGCCGATTGGCCGACGCCGTCGTTCAAGGATGAAGCCTCGGCTGATGACATCAACTGGCTCATTGACCTCGTCTCCGGCATCCGTTCCGTCCGCTCTGAAATGAACGTCCCGCCGTCCGCGCAAGCGCCGCTGGTCGCCGTCGGCGCAAACGACCTGACGCGCGAGCGGCTTGCCCGCCATGACGCGGCAATCAAGCGGCTGGCGCGCGTCACGGACATTTCATCGGCAAACGAAGCGCCATCAAACTCGGCCCAGTTCGTTGCCGGTGAGGCGACACTCTGCCTGCCGCTTGGCAGCCTGATTGACCTCGACGCAGAGCGCGCGCGTCTCATCAAGGAAATGGCCAAGATCGACGGGGAGCTCGCGCGCATCAACGGAAAACTCGGCAATGAGCGCTTCGTCGCCAACGCAAAGCCGGAGGTTGTTGCAGCCGAACGCGCGCGTCAGGGGGAGCTCAACGAGGAAGCCGGCAAGGTCAATCTGGCACTGCAAAGGTTGGCAAATGGCTGATGAAGGATTCGGCTCGCGCGGGATATGCACGTGTTTCCCGCACCGGTTTTCGTGGCAGGCCCTGTGGACAGTGCCGTTTCAAGCGCTGGTTTCATAATGACCGCCCGTTGTTGCATTTCCGCAACAGCCGGGATTCCCGAAAGCCCGGCGCGCGTTGACGTAGCGTTTTCAAGGGAAAACCGGAATTTTGGCTTCTGGTTTTGGCCAAAAACGCATGTTTTCCCGACAAATGCGGCGCGCCCGCCGTGTTGTCGCCATTTTCCCGCCACGAAAACCGTTGCACCGGTAAACAAATTTGCTACCAAGTTCATGACACACCTCGGATCGGGTGATTTGGACTTTGGGGAGGCCTGTATGGCTCGCAGCATTCTGAAAATTTCGGCTCTGGCATTCCTGGCGTCGGCCAGTGTCTTCTCCGCAGCGCAGGCTGGCGGTTTCTCGCGTGGCGAGGCTGATACCGACATTATTTTTGAAGAAGGCAACTTCGAAATGCGCTCCGGGGCGACCTACGTGAACCCGACCCGCAAGTTCACAGCTCATGCAAATCCGGCACTGGTTGGCACCAATTATACTGATCCTTACGTCGTTTTCTCCGGCGCGGTGAAGGTGAATATCAATGACGACCTGCGCTGCGCAGCAACGCTTGCCCAGCCCTATGGCGGTTCGACAACATATGCCGCCCCCACACTGAGCGGCAAGCTGGCAGAAAATTTCACGATCAACGAACTCGGGGTGACCTGCGGTTACAAGTTTGATCTTGCCAAAGGCCGCGCTTGGATAATCGGCGGCATCTATCAGGAAATGTTCGACTACGAGCGCGTGAACTTCCGCAATGCATTCACACGGCTCCACCTCGGCCTCAAGGGCACGGACGTCGGCTACCGGGTTGGCGCAGCCTACGAAATTCCGGAAATCGCCCTTCGCGCACAGCTGATGTACCGTGCGGCATCGTCTTACGGCGCTGATGGCACACTCGACATCAGGCTTCTGGACGGCACGACGGTTGTTGGCGGACCGTTTGCCGCAGTTGGCACCGGCAACTTGCCGCAAAGCCTTGATTTGGGCGTGCAGTCTGGTGTTGCGCCGGGCTGGCTGGTGTTCGGTTCGGTCAAGTGGACAGACTGGAGTGTCACAGAACAGCTGATCGTCAAGGTTCCAGCACTGGGTGCCACGCAGACCAACAACTATTTCTGGAAAGATGGCTGGACTGTCTCGGCAGGCGTCGGCCACGCATTCACGGAAAAGCTGTCCGGTTTGGCCAGCCTGACTTGGGATAGCGGTGTGAAGTCCGGATATGACACGTCAGGCGACAGCTGGACGCTGGGTTCGGGCGTGTCCTACAAAGACGATTTTGGCGGTGAATTCCGGTTTGGTGGTGCCGTGAGTTACCTCTCCGGTGCTGCGACGAACCCTGCGGTGACAGGTGAGCCACTTGAGGCTGTTGGCTCCGGCTGGGCCTACGTGGTTGGGGTTGGCTACAAAACCAAGTGGTGAGCCAGCTTTCATGAGTTCAGGGCCGGGCAAATCGCCCGGCTTTTTTTTGCCCGCACAGTAGCGCTCAAGCTAAATGTGACGATTGTGCAACACTGCGCTTGAATGCATGCGGCAAACCGGCTTGCGGCCAAATTTGCCTATTTCCCGCCACAAAACAGGTCCACGCCGAAACCAATCCAAAACCATTTTTCATGTTTGATGGAAACAGCGAGAAGATGGACTGGAAAAAAAGGGATCGCGAAAATCGCTTTGAATGCCGGTAGTCTGAATACCAAGTTCAGCAGTCCAGCCGAAACGAGTGATAGACATATTATGGTGACAGTCAGTTCAAATCGGGTTGTGGCGTTGGCATTGTCGGCAGTGCTTTTGATTGTTCCTTGCGCGCATGCGTTTGACACAAACGAAGTGTCTGAGAAGTCCAGCCCCTTCGCCTTGTTCAAGTTTGGCTTCAACTCGTATAAAAAGGGCAAGAAGGACGAAGCAGTCGAAGCTTACCGGTACGCCGCCGAAAAAGGCCACGCAGGTGCCCAGTGGAAGCTGGCGCGCATGTATGAGCAGGGCGACGGCGTTGCCGAAGATGATTATCAGGCGTTCCAGATTTACCAGAAGATCGTCCTGCAGGGGATTGATCCTGTTTCACCGGACGGCTCTTACGTGTCGAGCGCGCTGGTCGCCTTGGCACGTTACGTCCGCAATGGCATCAAAGGCACGCCTGTGGCTGCCAATCCGGCCGCAGCGCGAGACCTTTATGCGCAGGCGGCCTGGAGTTTCCGTGATCCCGATGCCCAGTATGAGCTTGGCCAGATGTTCCTGACCGGTGATGGTGGCGGCGCAGACGTCAAGCAGGCGTTCAACCTTTTCCGGCTTTCATCCGAAAAGGGTCATGCCGGCGGCATGGCGATGTTCGGCGACCTGTTGTTCCAGAACGGCAAGACCGTGCGCGGGCTGGCAAGCCTGACGGCCGCATTGCAGCGCAGCGGACCCAAGGATCGCGGCTGGATTGCTTCAATGCAGGAACAGGCCTTCGCACTCGCAGGCGAAGCTGACCGCCGTACCGCAATCGCGCTGGCAGACGAGATGGCAAGAAGCGGGCAGTAGAAGTGAGCAGCGAATAGCGAATAGCGAATAGTTTTATGAGATCAGGCACTTGCCGCCGCTTTTAGAATCCATTGCGCAATTCGCGATTCGCTATTCGCTTCTCACTACAAGTCCAACTCCACCACCACCGGTACGTGGTCCGACGGCTTCTCCCAGCTGCGCACAGACTTTTCGATTTCAGCGCTCTCAAATTGCTTCGCAGCTTCCGGCGACAACAAGATGTGGTCGATACGAATGCCGTTGTTTTTCTGCCAGGCACCAGCCTGATAATCCCAGAATGTATAGGTCTTGGCAGCATCAGTGCATGAACGGATCGCGTCGGTCAGGCCGAGTACCTTCATCCGGCGATAGGCTTGGCGCGACTCGGGCTGGTAAAGCGCATCGCCTTCCCAAGCATTAGGATTAAAACAATCCTCCGGTTCAGGAATTATATTGAGATCGCCCGCCAGAACTAGCGGTTCCTCGAGTTCCAGCCGCGCTCTTGCGTGTGTGATGAGCCTTTCCATCCAGCCAAGTTTGTAGGGAAACTTCTCGGTGCCAAGCGGATTGCCGTTCGGCAGATAGATCGACGCGACACGGACAACGCCGGAAACTGTCGAGAACACACCCTCAATGTAGCGGGACTGCAAATCCTCCGCATCTCCCGGCAAACCGCGCACAACCTCGTCGAACTTCAGCTTGGAGAGGATCGCAACACCGTTGAACCCTTTTTGGCCATGCGTTTCGACGTTGTAGCCCAGCGCCTCGATCTCAAGCCGCGGAAAATCCTCGTCAACGGATTTTATTTCCTGCAGGCACACAATATCCGGCGACGTGCTTTGCAGCCACTGCAGCAGGTTTTCGATGCGGGCCTTGATGCCATTGATGTTCCATGTCGCGATTTTCATGACTCTTATCCGTTGTACGCCGACACTATTGCAGAAGAGCCGACAAGACTCGACCCGGCTGCCGCGCGTCCCGTAACGAAGGTCTTGCCGCAAACATCTTGGGTCTTGCCACAAAATCCCGCCGCCGCCTGTGGTTCCATCTGAAGTCACAATGACCTAAAGCGAAAAACTCGTTCCGCATCCACAAGATGCCGTTGCCAGCGGATTCTTCACCTGAAATGACTGACCCATCAAATTGTCAACAAAATCAAGCTCTGACCCATCCATATATTCCAAGGAAACCGGGTCCACGAGCACTGTCGCGCCCGGCTTGGCGATCACGATATCGTCCGGCTCCTGCGCGGACACCAAGTCAAACTTGTAGGAGAAACCGGAACATCCGCCGCCTTCGACGGATATGCGCAGGGCAGATTTGCCTGCCTCTTTGGCAAGGATTTTCTCGATGCGCTTGGCCGCGCTGTCCGTGACGTTAAACGAGCTCATGGTCTGACAATCTCCTCCAGAACGCGCTAAAGGCGCGAACCGGTTGCCTGTTTGCTTCTCATAGGTATGAATGCAGCGACGGGAAGTCAACGAGGTGTGTGCGTGCTGGATGGATTGGGTTTCGGCTATCAGCCAAGGGCACCTTTCGCCTGTGATCCCAAAGACACGCGCGGGCGACTGTTTGAGCAGGCTGAGAGCCCGACCCGAACCGCATTCCAACGCGACCGCGACCGGATCATCCACTCGACGGCGTTCAGGAGATTGAAACACAAGACGCAGGTCTTCATCAGTCACGAAGGCGATCATTATCGCACACGCTTGACTCACACGATCGAAGTCTCGCAGATCGCCCGTTCCATCGCCAGAGCCTTCCGGCTGGACGAGGACCTGGCAGAGGCCATCGCGTTGGTGCATGATTTCGGCCACACACCGTTTAGCCATGCTGGTGAGCGCGCGCTCGACGCTTGCATGAAAGACAGTGGCGGCTTTGATCACAACGCCCAATCGCTGCGCATCGTCACCAAATTGGAACGCCGTTATGCAGAGTTTGACGGGCTGAACCTGTCTTGGGAGACGCTGGAAGGGCTGGTCAAGCACAATGGGCCATTGGCGGACACGACTCGGGCAGGGCTTGTTCACGCACTTCCACAGCCAATTCTGGATTTCAACGCGGTATTTCCGTTGGATTTGCAAACGCATGCTTCGCTCGAGGCGCAAGCGGCCGCGCTGGCTGATGATATCGCCTATGACACGCATGATATTGATGATGGTCTGCGCGCTGGGATTCTGGAGTTTGACGCTCTGCGCGCCGCGCCGCTGACTGGCGGAATCATCATGGAAATCGAACGCCAATATCCTGGCCTTGAGCGAACCCGGATGATTGCCGAACTTGGCCGCAGGCAAATTACCATGATGGTCGAGGACGTTATACAGGAGACATCGACGCGACTGAATACGCTCAGGCCGGTCAGCGCGGACGACATTCGCAATGCCGGACATGCCATCGTTGCCTTCTCGCCGGAGATGGCTGCAACCGAAAAGGCGCTGAAGGCATTTCTCTACAAGAGTCTCTACCGGCACCCCGATGTCATGGCGACCATGGACACTGCGGCTTTGCTGGTGGCAGCGCTTTTCGACCACTACGTCGCACATCCATCAGCGATGCCTGACGACTGGCACGCTGGCTATGACCAGCTTTCAGAGACACAGAAGAAGCGCCAAGTCGCCGACTTCATCGCCGGAATGACCGACCAATTCGCCATTCGCGAACATGAACGGCTGTTTGACCGGAAATCCGAATTGCGATAGCGCATCCACGCTCAATAAGCTGTCGAAAGTACACTATGAACATATTTCAGGATTTTTCATCGCGGATCGAGGCGATACTCGCTGCACTTGTTTTGAAGACCGCCGACGGCTCAGTGCCGGATTTCAAGCGGGTCACTGTTGAGCCGCCGCGAGATGCGTCGCATGGCGATCTTGCCTGCAATGCCGCGATGGTTTTGGCAAAGGCTGTTGGCCAGAATCCGCGCGGCCTGGCAGACAGCATCGCGGCGAAAATCCGTGAGGACTCGGACGTCGAAAAGGTTGATGTCGCAGGCCCCGGCTTTATCAACATCAAGATCAAGCCGGTTTACTGGCAGAAACACTTGGCATCCATTCTCCAGTCCAACGGTGCCTATGGCCGGTCAACGCTCGGTGCCCATCAAAAGATCAACGTCGAGTATGTGTCGGCCAATCCGACCGGTCCCATGCATGTCGGCCATTGCCGCGGTGCCGTGTTTGGCGATGCGCTGGCAAACCTTCTGGCGTTTGCAGGGTACGATGTCACCAAGGAATACTACATCAATGACGCCGGCGTGCAGATCGGCGTT
>JANMQE010000366.1:0-5150 GCA_031370195.1 Phyllobacteriaceae bacterium | reverse complement strand
CAATCCTTCCAGAGTGATGGCTTCGCGGAAAAACCCGTCCTTCACCGCTCCACTCAGTTCAACGGCCACTGCGGCCCTCTCCAACCCGGCATTGCCCAGTGGTGACATCACGGCAAGCTTGTCAAATCCGTAATTGATGCTGATGCTTTGGAAAAATGGCAGCGCAGCCACAACAAGGGCCTTCACCTCGCCCTCCTGCGCGGGCGTCAGTTTTGCATCCTTGCCCTGATTTTCCGGTGGCAACGCCATGCCCCATTTGAACAGATCCAGGAACGCCTGACCTTTCACACCCTTTAACGCGACGCTGTAGGCAAGCCTGTCCAGCGTCGCCTTGCCGGTGATCGGTTCGCCGCCGTCAGTCTGAGGCAGGGAGTCTGCCGACAACGAAAATCCGCTCATGCTGACATCATAGTTGCCATCAAAGATGCCAAAGCCACTCGAGTTTGCATCGCCTTGGCCATGGATATTGGCAATCGTGAAATTCAAGATTGGCGCGTCCGCCGTCTCTTTCCCCTCGTCGCGGACAGCACCGCTCAGGTTTACGATGTCGGAATTGTAGGACGAGAACACCATCAGTTTTTCATCGAAAATGGCATCAGTTTTGATAGACTGCGCCTTGACTGTCACGCTGGTCTTGCCAGGCTCAACCACCGACCAATCCAGCGGCATGTCCTGCGCCACCGCCCATTTGCCGTCACCCTTTGGTGTCAGATGAAAGACAAACGGCGGCATCTTCATTTCAATTTTTGACGGTTCCGCTTGCGCCGCACTTTCAGCTTTCTTGGTAAGAGCAATCACATCAAGCGTGACATCATAGGCCTCGCCTGCAGGAACAACCGAGACGATGCCAGGCTCTTTGCCGACATAGCTCTGGAACAGTTCAGTCAACCGCTTGGCTTCATCAGGCGTTGCTGACGCTGCATAAGCGCTCGTGTGGGAAAGCAAAAAAGCCAACAGTGCCGCAAGTGACTTTTTCATGTTCTTCACCCTCCCGTGTGTGCACTGGCACATTTTTAAATTTCGACGATCCAACTGCCGGATCGGGCTTACTTGACCCACCGTAACACAGCCGCGTCATCCTTGTCCTTGGCATCGACCCAGTTGCCGCTGGACCCATCCTTCAAATGCTCCTTCTTCCAGAAGGGCGCATTGGTCTTGAGAAAATCCATCAGAAACGACGCTGCCGAAAATGCCGCTTCACGGTGCGGCGACGCGGCAATGACAAGGACAATGTGACCACCGGGCGCAATCTTGCCGACGCGGTGGATCGCCGTGAGTGCCTGCACAGGCCAGCGCTCAACAGCTTGACAAGCTATCCGCCGGATTTCCGCCTCAGCCATACCGGGATAGTGCTCAAGTTCCAACGCTGCCAACGCCCCGCCTTCTTCGCGACAGAGGCCGGTAAATGTCACAATGGCACCAATGTCGGCGCGCCCTTCTATCAGACGGGCTAATTCACGCGCCAAGTCAAAGTCTTCCGCCTGCACGCGCACATCCGGCGTCACCGCAGCCATTTCAGCCGCCCGTCATCGGCGGGAACAGCGCAATCTCGCGCGCCCCCGCAATAAGCTCATCATGCTCGACATGGTCCTGATTGATCGCCACGCGGATGACCTTCGGATATTGCAAGGCCGCTTCATACTCTTCGCCGCGACCCTTGAGAAAGTGCAGCAGGTCGCCCACGGTCTTCACGCTCTCCGGAAGCTCGATGTCTTCCTCCGGTTTGCCGATCCGCTCGCGCACCCATGCAAAATAGATCAGTTTCATCAGGTCTCGTCGTCCACAATGTGCTTCACCCCGGCGCGGAAATAGTCATAGCCGGTGTAGAGCGTCAGGATCGCCGCCGACCATAACAGGATAATGCCGTATTCGGTGGTGTAAGGCAAAATCTTGTCACCTGCTGGCCCTGCCAACAGAAACCCGACAGCCACCATCTGGATGGTCGTTTTCCACTTCGCAAGCCGACTGACCGGCACCGACACTTTCAGTTCCGCCAGATATTCCCGCAAGCCGGAGACTAGAATCTCGCGGCAAAGAATGATGATCGCCGCCCACAATGTCCAGCCGGCAATCGTCCCGTCCGCTGCCAACAGCAGCAGGCTGGCAGAGACCAGCAGCTTGTCGGCAATCGGGTCCAGCATCCGCCCGATCGTCGAAGATTGCTTCCATAGCCGCGCCAGATAGCCATCAAGATAGTCAGTGATACTGGCAACCACAAAAAGCGTCAGTGCCGCCCAACGGGCAAAATCGCTGGATTTCAAATTGCCTTCGAGAAAAAAGCAAAGCACCACCAACGGCACGGCAACAATCCGCGCGTAGGTGAGCATGTTCGGAATATTGAAAGCGCGTCTGACCATGATTCCACTCAATGAAGTGTAAGCAAACAGGACAGGGGCTGATACGTCAATGCAGACGTCAGCTGTTCTCATGGAAATGGTTGTAAATTGCTTCCGCCATCGCCGCCGAAACGCCGTCAACCGCCTTCAGATCCTCAATTCCCGCCCGCGAGACGGCTTTCGCCGTGCCAAAATGGTTCAAAAGCGCCCGCTTGCGGGTCGGGCCGATGCCATCGATTTCATCAAGCGGGTTTTTCACCAGCTCCTTCTTGCGCCGCGCCCGGTGCGAGCCGATGGCGAACCGGTGCGCCTCGTCGCGCAGGCGCTGGATAAAATACAACACCGGATCGCGTGGCGGCATGGTGAATGGGTCGCGCCCTTCAGCGAAAAACCGCTCGCGCCCGGCCTCCCGGTCAACGCCCTTGGCAATACCAACAGCGGTGATTTTCCCCTCAAGGCCAAGTTCTTTCAGCATGGTGCGCACCGCCGTCATCTGCCCCTGGCCGCCGTCGATGAACACCAGATCGGGCCATGCCGGGAACGCGTCCGGATCATCAGTATCCGTGATCTCAGGCTCGCCCTCCGCGTCGGTGTTGTCCTTGATCAGCCGCGAGAAGCGCCGCTGCATCACCTCTTTCATCATCCCGAAATCGTCGCCCGGCGTGATCGTCGTCGAGCGGATGTTGAACTTGCGGTACTGATTTTTGACGAAGCCCTCCGGCCCGGCGACGACCATCGCGCCGACAGCGTTGGTGCCCATAATGTGCGAATTGTCATAGACTTCAATGCGGCGGGGCGGGGCGGGCAGGTTGAACACCTTGGCAACGCCATCAAGCAACATCTTCTGCGAAGCCGTGTCCGCGAGCTTGCGCGCCAGTGCCTCGCGCCCGTTGAGCGCAACTTGCTCCATCACTTGTTTCTTCTCGCCGCGCTGCGGCACACTGATGTCGATCTTTCGCCCTGCATGTTCAGACAAGGCAAGCGCCAGAAGCTCCTGCTCGTCTGCCGCCTCTGACAAAAGGATCGAACGTGGAACCGGCTTGCCATCGTAGAATTGCGCAAGGAACGAGGCCAGCACTTCGCCGGTGGGTAGGCTGGAGTCGGCTTTGGGGAAGTAAGCGTGGTTGCCCCAGTTTTGGCCGGTGCGGAAAAAGAACACCTCAACGCAGGTCAGCCCGCCATCCTGCGAAATCGCGAATACGTCCGCCTCGTCAATCGACTGCGGATTGATGCCTTGCTGGCTGGTCACATGCGACAGCGCCGAAAGCCGGTCGCGGTAGATCGCAGCCCGTTCGAAGTCGAGCGTCTCCGCCGCCAGCGCCATCGCCGAAGATAGTGTCGTCTTCACATTATGGCTTTTGCCGGAAAGGAAATCCTTCCCCTCCTGCACCATCGCCGCATAGTCTGCTTCGCTGACTTCGTGGGTACAAGGCCCGGCGCAACGCTTGATCTGATAGAGCAGACAGGGCCGTGTGCGGTTTTCCAGAAACGAATCCGTGCAGGTCCGGATAAGAAACGCCCTCTGCAATGCGTTGATTGTTCGCGACACAGCGCCAGCCGAAGCGAACGGCCCGAAATAGCTGCCCTTGCGGCTTTGCGCGCCGCGGTGCTTGAAAATCCCGGGGGAGGCGTGGTCGCCCGAAATCAGAATGTAGGGAAAGGATTTGTCGTCGCGAAGAAGCACATTGTAACGAGGCCGCAAGCGCTTGACCAAATTGGCTTCCAGCAGCAGCGCCTCGGCCTCTGTGCGCGTTGTCACAAACTCCATCGACGCCGTCTCGGCCACCATGCGGTGGATGCGGTTGGAGTGGCCGCGCCCTTGCGCATAGCTCGACACGCGCTTCTTGAGCGACCGCGCCTTGCCGACATAAAGCACATCGCCGCCCGCATTCATCATCCGGTAAACGCCCGGACCATTCGGCAGCCGTTTCACAAGTTCCTGAATAACCTCAATGCCGACAACATCCGGCAGTGCCGTGCCACTTTCCCAATCGGGCATCGCGGTTGGCGCAGCCTCGCTGACCTCGATGTCGTCCTCAATCTCCGGCGCATCGTCCGGCAAATCGCCAACTGGAGTGTCTTTGGGGTCAGAGATCATTCAGCGATCCCTGCCACATCCGGCGTTTCCCAGGCAAGATGCTGCCCGCCATCAAGCGCAATCATCTGGCCGGTCACGGAACTCGCCCCGACCAGATAGCGGATGGTCGCGCCAAACTCGCCAAGGTCCGGCCCGCGCCGAAGCAGAAGCCCGTCCATCTGTCGTTGAAAATCCTCGGCGTTCTGGCGGATGTTGCGCAATGTCGGCCCGGGGCCGATGGCGTTGACGCGGATGTGCGGCGCAAGCGCCTGCGCCATCGTGCGGGTTGCGGTCCACAGCGCCGCTTTGGACAAGAGATATGAGTAAAAATTGGGCGTCGGCCGCCAGACGCGCTGGTCAATGATGTTGACGATGTTGCCTTTTGCTCCAGTGGGTAGGGCCTTGGCGAAAGCCTCTGCCAGAAACGACGGCGCTTTGACATGGATGGCGAAGTGCCGGTCAAACAATGCTTCATCCATTGCGGTAATCGCATCTTCTTCAAATATCGAAGCGTTGTTGACCAAGAGGTCGACCTGGGAAAATGCTTTAATCACGTCCGCAAACAGGGACCTACATGCCGACACGTCTTCAAGGTCCGCTTCGAACAATTCGACCCGCGCACCAAGATCACCCATCTGCGCGCGCAAGCCTTCGGCCTCATCGCGTGAGCCATGATAGTGCACCGCCGCATCAAATCCGTGCGCGCACAGATCCTCGATAATCGCCCGCCCGATCCG
>JANMQE010000309.1:0-1844 GCA_031370195.1 Phyllobacteriaceae bacterium | reverse complement strand
CGTCAAACAGGGTCTCGCGCGAGAAAGCGAAGATGCGACTGTTGGTGATTTCCATGGGGAGCAAGTTGCGTGTCACGGACATGGTTTGAATTCCCTGTTTTGTGTTTGCACTGTGTGTTCAGGGACGCTCAGCTGCGCGTGAGTGCTTCGACATGCCTTTTGAAATTATCTAAGATCGCCTGCCAACCGCCGCGTTGCATCTCTATGGAGTTTTCTGTTTCTGGATCGAAGGTTACACGGACGTTTACTGCGTCGTTGCCATCGACGAACTCGACTGTGGTGACGCGGTCGCCGAAGGCATATTCAATCAGGTTTTCAGGGACGATTTTGGTGTAGGTCCCGGCAAAATCGAAGCCGAAGCTGCCGTCCTTGGCTTCCATTCGCGAGGAGAATTCGCCGCCTTCGCGCAGGTCAACCGTTGCTTTTGTTGTGTGCCAGTCTTCGGACGCAGCGTTCCATTTGATAATGTCTTCCGGTGTTGTGTAAGCACGCCAGACGTGCGCGAGCGGTGCAGTAATGGTGGTATCAACGGTGATTTTCATTGGGCTTCTCCTGTTGTCTGGTCTTGCGAATTGAATTTAGGTTGTTCGGGGGAGTTCCATGTTCGTCTTATGTTTCGCCATTCGACTGGATCTCGCGAAGATAGTCCTCAAGCCGGTCGAGGCGGCCTTCCCATAGTTCGCGGTATTCTTCGAGCCAGCCGTCGAGTTTCCGCAGCGGCTCGGGTTCAAATCTGCACGGCCGCCACTGGGCATTGCGGCTGCGCGAAATAAGCTTGGCGCGCTCGAGCACCTTCAGGTGTTTGGAAACCGCCGGCAGGCTCATCGCAAATGGCTCGGCCAATTCATTGACCGTCGCCTCGCCCTTGGAAAGCCGCGCCAATATCGCCCGCCGCGTCGGGTCGGCGAGAGCTGAGAAAGTTTCGGACAGCGTGTCGAGAGGCATTGCTTAGCCGATTGGTTAATTAACTGATTGGCTAAATAAATGAAAAAAGAATGCCAGTCAAGAGGGACTGCTGACCGGCAAATTCTGTCAAAAATAATCCTGCAACGGCGTCACATCAAAATTCCCGCTTTTCAGCGCTGCAATCGCCTGCGCGGTCGAGAATGAGCCTGCCACCGTCGTTGAATAAGGCACCCTCTGCATCAGGGCGGCGCGGCGGAGCGACTTGGAGTCGGACTCGGCCTTGGCACCGTCGGTGGTGTTGAATACCAATTGGACCTGCCGGTTG
This sequence comes from Phyllobacteriaceae bacterium, assembly GCA_031370195.1. Lineage (GTDB taxonomy): Bacteria > Pseudomonadota > Alphaproteobacteria > Rhizobiales > Rhizobiaceae > JANMEX01. The sequence continues at coordinate 613 of JANMQE010000309.1, read as the reverse complement.
CGGATGGCGTCTTCGATGTGCGGGCGGCCTTCCATGACCTTGTTGATCTTGATTGCAGCGATGCCGTTTTCGGCGAGGTAACGATGCGTGCCGCTGGTCGCCATCACCTTGAAGCCATTTTCGGACAGCATCTGCACTGCTGGAAGCACGCCCGCCTTGTCCTCGTCCTTGACCGAAACGAACAGTGTGCCGGAGCGTGGCAGTTCAACGCCAGCACCAAGCTGCGCCTTGGCGAAAGCCAGAGCGAAATCACGATCAAGGCCCATGACTTCGCCGGTCGAGCGCATTTCGGGGCCGAGCAGCGTGTCAACACCCGGGAAGCGATTGAAAGGGAACACGGCTTCCTTGACCGCGATGTGGCTGAGCTTGCGTGAATTGACCTGCGTGCCATATGCGGCCACAGCCTCATCCAGCGTTTCGCCAGCCATGATGCGCGCGGCGATTTTGGCAATCGGAAGGCCAATCGTCTTGGCGACAAATGGCACCGTGCGCGAGGCGCGGGGGTTGACTTCGAGCACGTAGATCACATCGTCCTTGATGGCAAACTGGACGTTCATCAGGCCGCCGACTTTCAATGCGCGGGCCATTTCGACGGTCTGGCGCTCGAGTTCAT
>JANMQE010000287.1:0-2823 GCA_031370195.1 Phyllobacteriaceae bacterium | reverse complement strand
CTGGCAATGCGGAAATCCGGAGTGGCGGCCAGACGCGTGGCAAGCTTCTGCGACCAGCGCACGTGATCTCTGATCATCGACCTCAAGCCGTCAAGGCCGTAGGCGCGCAGCAGGAACCAGATTTTCAACGCGCGGAACCGTCGGCCAAGCGGCACGGACCACTCCGAATAGTTGATGATGCCGTCGGTGCCGTGGGTCTTCAGATACTCGGGCTTGATGGCAAGCGTGCGCACCAGATCATCGGGATTGCGAATGAAATGGGCGGCGCAGTCAAACTGTGCGCCAAGCCATTTGTGCGGATTGAAGACGATGGAATCGGCCTTCTCAATACCGCTCCAATAGTGCCTGAATTCCGCGCAGATCATGGCTGAACCTGCCCAAGCCGCATCAACGTGGACGAACAAGCCGTGCCTGCTTGCCACCGCGCAAACAGCGGCGATGTCGTCGGTTGCGCCGACGCTGGTGCCGCCGACGCAGGCGATGATTCCGGCGGGCAGGTATCCGGCCGCCTTGTCCGCGGTGACGGCCGCATCCAGTGCGGCAACATCCATGCCGCGCAGTTCGCCCTTAACGGCGATGCGCACCAGATTGTCTGCGCCAATGCCGGACACCCAGATAGCGCGGTCGATTGATGTGTGCACCTGACCGGAGCAATAAACGCGCAGCGTTTTCTGCCCTGCCAAGCCTTGGCTGTTGCCGCGCCATTCAAGTGCCCGTTCTCGCATCACCAGCACAGCGGCGAGTGTTGCGGAGGAGGCGGAATCCTGAATGACGCCTGCAAAACCCTCCGGCAATCCGATCGCCTGGCGAAGCCAATCGAGCACGCGGGTTTCAAGCTCTGTGGCGGCAGGCGAGGTCTGCCAGAGCATGCACTGCGCCGCCATGGCATTGACGAGATGTTCGGCAACCACGGATGCAGGCGCCGCGTTGGCCGGGAAATAGGCGAAGAAACGCGGATGCTGCCAATGGGTCATGCCCGGAACGATGGTGCGTTCAAAATCTGCAAAGATCGCATCCATCGGCTCGGCAGAGTCCGGCGGAATGGCTGGGACAGCTTTGAATATTTCACCCGGTGTGGTCTTGGCCCGCACCGACCGCTCTGCGAGCGAGGCGCGGTAATCGACGCCCCAGTCGGCGGCTTTGCGGCTCCAGGTGCGGAATTCGTCTTCATCCATGGAAACGATCCTTACGGCGCGACAATCGGCTGCGCTTTCAGTATCGCGTCTGCGGTTTCGACGCCATCAAACAGGCTGCCTTCCTCGAACCAGCTCTTTGGCGCAGGCGCGCCCCAGAGCGTCTGGCGCTGCGGGTCTTTCAGGTCCCATTTGATCGGATTAAGGTCAGGATCGACGGTCTGGTAGTCCGAACAATAGATCTCGATGCGGTGGCCATCCGGATCGCGGATATAGAGGAAGAAGGCATTGGAAATGCCGTGCCGCCCCGGACCACGCTCAATGTTCTTGAGGTAACCGGTTGTCGACATCAGATCGAGCAGATCAATGATGTTGAGCGGTGTCGGCACCCAGAACGCAACGTGATGCAGGCGCGGGCCGTGGCCGTTGGTAAAGGCCATATCGTGCACGCCGCCCTTCCGGTGCATCCATGCCGCCCACAGTTTCTTGCTCTCGTCATCTTCCGTATATTCGGTGACGCGGAAGCCCATCGAATTGTAGAACTCGACAGAGGCATCGACGCTTTGCGTAAAGCAATTGAAGTGGTCAATGCGCAGCGGCTTGACGCCCCGATACAGCTTGTACTGCTGATGGATGGGCGAGAGCTTGTCCATCGAGGCGTAAAATTCGAGCGGAATGCCCTGATGGTCGGATGTGAGAAGCGTACGGCCCTGATAGGGGCGCTTCACCCACTCGGCTTTGCGTCCGCGCGCCTCAAACCAGCCCTTGGCGGCATCAAGGTCGTCCTCGGAATAGACTTTGAAGCCAAGCACGCGCACGACCGGCTTGTCGCCCTTGGAAAGAATGATGCAATGATGACCCCGCTCTTCCATGGCCCGAAGATAGATGAGTTTGTCGTCTTCGCCCGTGACTTGCAGGCCAAGCGTATCGGCCCAAAAGGCTCTGCTGGCGGCGAGGTCTGTCACGACCAGTTCAACATGGCTGAGGCGCACGACGTTGAAATCGGGGTATAGATTTGATGTTGGAACCGGCATGGTTCAGCCTCCCAGCTTCTGGATTGTGTGCGGCGCAGTGGCGAATGCGATGTTCTTGGTTTCCATGTAAAAATCGAACGAATGATCGCCGCCATCGCGGCCGATGCCAGAGATTTTGACGCCGCCGAACGGCGTCGGCAAATGGCGGACGTTCTCGGAATTCACCCAGATCATTCCAGCCTCCAGCCCATCTGAAAAGCGGAACGCGCGGGTGACATCGCTGGTCCAGATATAACCGGTCAGGCCGTATTGGACATCGTTGGCCAGCGCCAGCGCTTCGGCCTCGTCCGCGAACGGAATCGCAGTCAGCACAGGTCCGAAAATTTCCTCCTGTGCAATGCGCATCCGGTTGTTCGCGCCGGTGAAAAGCGTCGGCGAAACATAACAACCGCCGCCTGGACCATCGAACTTCGCCCCGCCAGCAGAGACGGTTGCGCCTTCGGATTTGCCGATGGCGATGTATTCGAGCACCTTTTTCTCATGCACCGGATGGATCAACGGGCCGACAACTGTGGCAGGATCAAGTGGATGGCCAACTTTGATGCGCTTGGCCTTCTCTGCCACCATCGCGGTGAACTTTTCGTAGATCGAGGCTTCGACCAACAGGCGAGAGGACGATGTGCAGCGCTCGCCATTGAGCGAGTAGATCATGAACA
>JANMQE010000267.1:0-13004 GCA_031370195.1 Phyllobacteriaceae bacterium | reverse complement strand
CTGAGTACAGGCGCAGGTATTTACTGGGCTTCCCGGCAAGCACATCTTCTGTTGATGATGGACGATTGGCATTTTGCCATTCGACTTGCCCGCAAAGACAACCAAGCAATCGAGGCGGTTAAATCCGTGTTTGCACAGCAGTTGGCCGCCGAATGCGCGAACGGCCACTATGACGAGGTGCTTGTCATCGGACACAGCCTAGGCTGCGTGTTTGCGGTCGATTCATTGTCATCGCCCAGTGTGGTCGGTGCACATAAACCGTCATTGATGACCATCGGTTCCAGCCTCCTCAAGATTGCCCTCCAACCCAAAGCCGCCTGGCTGCGCCATTCCATCGCCTCGCTCACATCTGCCAACGTCAAATGGCTCGACATCCAAGCCTTGACGGATGTGATCTCGTTTTACCGCTCCAATCCCGCTGCATCCGCCGGTATCACCACCGGCCTAAAGCCGATGGTCCAGCGCATTCATTTCAAGGATATGCTTCTGGAAACATCCTACCGGCGCAACCGGCGGAACTTCTTCAAAACCCACCGCCAATTTGTACTGGGCAATGAAAAGCGATACTTCTACTCAATGCACATGATCGCCTGCGGTCCGTTGCCGTTTGCCGTGATCTGGGCAGACGGTGGCATACCGGATCATGACGCACTGGTAGAAAACGGATTTGCGGGCCGGAGGCCACGATGACTGCGCTCGCCGGAAAAATCGCCTGGGTCGTTCTCGTGTCAGCTTGGTATGCAATCCGCTACCCGTTCGAGCGCCGGGCCAAGCGCACCCGCACCGAAGCGACGGCCCGCGGCCGTGGCGAATGGATCCGCATGACCATCGCCTCCATCGGCCTCGGCTTGGCTCCAATCCTCTTTCTCGCCACCGGTTGGCCAAAATCAGCAAACTACACGCCATCATCCATCCAGTGTGCCGCAGGCGTCGCTGTCGCGATGTTGGCGCTCATCCTGTTTCGCAAGACCCATGTTGCGCTGGGAAAATTCTGGTCCGTGTCCCTCGACATCCGTGATGGCCACCTTCTCATCACAGAAGGCATATACGCCAAGCTCCGCCATCCGATGTACACCGCCTTCTGGCTGATGGCGCTGGCGCAGGCCCTGCTCTTGTCTAACCTCATTGCCGGTCCCGCCGGTCTGATCGGCTTCGGTTTCCTGTTCTTCTCCCGCATCGGACCTGAAGAAAAAATGATGGAAGCGAAATTCGGAAACGACTATACGCAGTACCGGAGCCGCACCGACCGCATCATCCCGGGCATATGGTGATTGGTGCGCTGGTTCTGGCCAAGAGCTTGAACGGCTATCTTCCTTGCCTTGAAAGGTTGCTCTTGGTGCAATCCCGACCATTCTTTGCGGCATCTCTTGCCGCCATTCTGGCATTCTCGCCATCGCTGGCTGCCGGTGCGCCCAAACCGGTAGCCAAGCCCGTGGCTGCGGTTCAACTTGGCATGCCAACCAGCCCCGATATCCCGGCGCTGGACTGCGGTGAAAAATTCCGCGACGTCAAATTGACAGCCTCGGACATGCGCCCCGGCGACACCGCCTACATTGAATTCCGCTCACGGCTGTCTGCCGCCGTCCCGTCCGGCCACATGTATGTGGTCTTCGGCCGGCTTGATGCTGATGGCGTCCCCGTGACCCATCAAATCGTCGGCCTTTTCCCCAAGGGCGCGATATTCGGCATATACGGCGGGGCCGTCGCGTGGGTGCCCGCCCATGTCAAAGCGTACGGCCAAGAGTGTCTGGGCCTTGCGACACTCAACGCCTGGCGCGTCTCGATGCCCGAAGATCAATACCAGCAGCTGCTTGTCAAAGCGGCTGCGACGCTGGCCAAGCCACCGCTGTGGAACATGTTCGGCTACAATTGCAATCACTTCGCATCAGAGTTTGGCGACATACTCGGGCTGCAAAAGCCGTCCAACCCGTCTCTCCCCGCCTTCGCCTATTTGCCCGCCTACATGAAAGCCAATCCCGCGCGCGCGAAAAACAACTGATCCCGGATTGACAATGTGCACGCCTCTGGCCGAACCTTTGGGCCATGAGTGGACACGGGCAAACAGAAATAACTGCGGAAAAGCGTGCCCGCATCAACGCGCTGCCGATCTGGCAAGGCGCCTTATCCATCCGCCCGCTGAAAGGTGGCATTTCCAACGAAAGCTGGCTGGTTGAAGATGACATCTCAACGCGCGTTGTCCGCTTTGGCGAAGACTATCCCTTCCATCACGTCGACCGCGCCCACGAGGCAATCGTTGCAAGTGCCGCACATCACGCAGGCTTTGCCCCTGAGCTTCTTCACGCCGAGCCCGGCCTCATGGTCTCGCAATTCCTCAATGCCCGCACCTTTGATGCGCAGGCGGTGCAGAACAATCTTGAGCGGATTGCAAAGCTTGTCCGCGACTTTCACCAGACGATGCCGCTCCATGTCAGCGGCTACGCCCGCCTGTTCTGGGTGTTTCACGTCGTGCGTGACTATGCCCGCATGCTGTCTGCTAAGGGCAGCCGCCACACGGCTATACTCCCGGCGCTTCTGGCCACCGCCACTGCACTGGAAGCGGCCCAAATGCCGCTGCCGCTGGTTTATGGCCACAATGACTTGCTGCCCGCCAATTTTCTCGAAGCCGACGGCCGTTTGTGGCTGATTGATTTTGAGTATGCCGGTTTTTCCACGGCCATGTTCGACCTCGCCGGTCTTTCCTCCAACGCCGGGTTCACCACCAGCCAGTCAATGCAGCTTCTGGAAACCTATTTCAGCAGAACACCCGATCCTGAGATGCTGAAGGCCTTTGACGCCATGCAATGCGCTTCGCTGTTGCGCGAAGCGATGTGGAGCATGGTGTCAGAAATTCATCTGAGTGCCCCCGGCGTCGATTATGAAGCCTATACCGCCACGCAGCTTGCCGCATTCGAAGCCAAGCTCGCCGCATACCAGTCCCGTTACGGAAAGATCGCCACATGACCCTGCCCGCACACGCCGCCATCATTGTCATTGGCGGCGGCATCATCGGCTGTTCAACGGCCTATCATCTGGCCAAAGACCACAAGGCCGATGTGATCCTTCTCGAACAAGGCCAGCTGACATCGGGTTCAACCTGGCATGCCGCAGGCCTCGTCGGCCAGCTGCGCTCCTCTGCCTCGATCACCAAAGTGTTGAAATACTCGGTCGATCTCTACAAAAACCTTGAAGCCGAAACCGGCCTTGCCACCGGCTGGAAAATGAGCGGCTGTCTGCGCCTTGCCACCAATCCCGACCGTTGGACCGAATACAAGCGTCTCGCCACCACTGCCCGCTCCTTCGGCATGGAGATGCACCTGCTATCGCCAGCCGAAGTCAAGAAAATGTGGCCGTTGATGGAGACATCCGATCTGGTCGGCGCGTCTTTCCTGCCAACCGACGGTCAGGCAAGCCCGTCCGACATTACCCAGTCGCTCGCCAAGGGTGCGCGCATGCATGGCGCAAAACTTTTTGAGAATGTCCGCGTCACAGGCTTTGAAATGGATGGCAGCCGGATCAGGGCGGTTTTGACAGATCAAGGCCGCATTGAATGCGAAAAGGTGGTCAATTGCGGCGGTCAATGGGCGCGGCAGATCGGCGTGATGGCAGGCATCAACGTCCCGCTGCAGCCCGTCAAACATCAATACATCATCACCGAAAAGATCGAAGGCCTGTCGCCGGACAGCGCCACCATCCGCGACCCGGACCGGCGCACCTATTTCAAGGAAGAGGTCGGCGGTCTGGTGATGGGCGGTTATGAGCCGAACCCGCAAGCCTGGGTCAAGGACGACGTGCCGTCCGATTGGCAATTCCGCCTGTTTGACGATGACTGGGATCACTTCGAGCAGCACATGGTTCAGGCCATCGCCCGCGTCCCGGCGCTGGAAACCGTCGGCATCAAGCAAATGATCAACGGACCCGAAAGTTTCACACCTGACGGCAATTTCATTCTTGGTCCTGCACGCGAATGCGCCAACATGTATGTCGGTGCCGGCTTCAACGCTTTTGGCATCGCCTCGGGCGGCGGTGCCGGCTGGGCGCTGGCAGAATGGGTCATGCGGGGCGAAGCGCCGCTCGACCTCTGGTCCGTCGACATCCGCCGCTTTTCAAGTCTGCACTCAGACCGTGACTGGGTTTGCGAGCGCACGGAGGAAGCCTACGGCAAGCATTACACTATTGGCTTCCCCCACGAAGAATACGAAAGCGGCCGCCCGCGCATTGTCTCGCCGCTATATGAACGCTTGCAATCCAACCGCGCCGTCTTTGGTTCAAAACTCGGCTGGGAACGGCCAAACTGGTTTGCACCGGAGGGGATGGAGGCCAAGGACATTTACTCAATGGGCCGCCAAAACTGGTTCGAACCTGTTGGAAACGAGCATCATCATGTGCGCAACAACGTCGGCCTGTTCGACCAGTCGTCCTTTGCCAAATACGAGTTGCGCGGCCCCGATGCCACATCCGTTCTCGACCACATTTGCGCCAATGACATTTTGCGGCCCGCTGGCCGCCTGACCTACACCCAGCTTCTCAACACGCGTGGCGGCATTGAGTGCGACCTCACCGTCGCCCGCCTTGCCGATGATCATTTCTACATCGTCACCGGCACCGGTTTCCGAACGCACGACTTTGCGTGGATTGCTGACCATATTCCCAAGGGCGCACACGTCGAACTGAACGATATCACCGAGGAATTTGGCACCCTGTCTTTGATGGGGCCCAAGGCGCGGGAGGTTCTCAGTCAAGTCACGGACACCGATGTTTCCAACAGCGCGTTCCCGTTTGGCAGCGTTCAAATCATTGAAATTGCAAGTCTTCCCGTCCGCGCGTTGCGCGTCACTTATGTCGGCGAACTCGGCTGGGAGTTGCATGTGCCAATCCGTGGCATCGGCAAAGTCTTCGATGCGCTGATGGACAAGGGCGAAGACCTGCTCATCCAACCGGTCGGTTATCGCGCCCTCGAATCTCTGCGCCTGGAAAAAGGTTACCGCGCTTGGGGTTCGGACATTACGCCCAATGATTCGCCGTTTGAAGCTGGTCTCGGCTGGGCGGTTAAGCTCAAGTCCGGACGCGACTTCATCGGCCGAAACGCTTGCGTGGACATTGCATCCAGACCACTCGTGAAACAATTCGCCGGCTTCGTCACAGATGATCCCGGTATTGTTCTGATCGGCCGCGAAACCATCCTGCGCAACGGCGAGTTCGCCGGCTATCTCACGTCCGGCGGCTACGGCTACACAATCGGCCAGCCCATCGGCTTCGGTTACGTCCGCAATCCCGCTGGCGTGAGCGATGAATGGCTGAAATCCGCTTCATACGAACTGCTCGTCGCCAATGAGACAGTGAAAGCGGGCCTTGTGCTTGAACCTATGGTTGATCCAAAAATGCTGAAGATCAGGGCTTGAAGAGTTCCCCTGTCAGGGACCGTCGTGATAGAGCCAAAGCATGGCAAAACTGAAAGCACATGAGGTCGATGCATTCCTGGCAAAATCTGCGCCGGGCTACAGCATCTTTCTTGTCTATGGTCCGGATCGCGGCCTCGTCTCCGAACGCGCGCGGATCATTGCCTCCGGCACAAAAATTCCGCTTGATGATCCCTTCGCCGTCGTCAAACTCGACGCATCCACCATCAACAGCGACCCGGCGAGGCTTGCAGACGAAGCGCTCACCGTGTCGATGTTCGGCGGCAACCGGCTTGTCTGGGTCAAGGACGCCGGCAACGAGAAGGGACTTGTTGAGGCATTGAAGGCGCTGGCAGCACAAACGCTCGAATCGGCCACTGTCATCATCGAAGCCGACGATCTGAAGCCATCGTCGTCACTGCGCGCGCTCTGTGAGAACGCTCAGACTGTCATGGCGCTGCCCTGCTATGCCGATGACGACCGCGCCATTGACCGCCTGATCGACGCCGGGCTTGCAAATTCAAAACTGACCATCTCCCTTGAGGCAAGGGCCCTGCTCAAAAACAGCCTTGGCGGTGACCGGTTGGCATCAAAAGGCGAGATCGAGAAACTTGTTCTTTTTAGTCTGGGACAAGGCCGTATCGAACTGTCGGACGTTGCCGTCGCCATCGGCGACGTTTCCATCTCATCGATGGACGAATTGGTCGATGCGATGCTAGGCGGTGACACAATCAAGCTGGATGAGGCATTCACGCGCATCAACGAGCGTGGAACGTCAGTCCAGTCGATCCTTTCAACGATCACCCGCCAGCTGTCGATCTTGCTGGATCAACGGTTCGGCATGGACCGGGATGGAAAAACCGCAGCAGCCGCAGTCGCCTCAGCACGTCCACCGGTTTTCTTTGCCCGCAAGGCACTGGTCGAGCGCATTTTGGGCTCCACGACAACAGTCCTGTTCCTGCGATATCTCGAGCGTATCCAGTCAACCGTGCTCGAAAGCCGCAAGAACGCTGACCTTGCCACAGCAATTTGTCACCGTGCCCTGTTGTCGATTGCGCTTGAACAGGCGCGTAGCCGGTCAAATCAGCGGCGCTGACTGAGAGGAAAGGACGCAACGCTCCGAAACTGCCGACGGTATGATTAATCCCGCTGCAAACGGCGACAGATATCGTCCAGTTGCTCAAGCGACCTGTAGCGGATGAAAATTGTTCCACCATGGCTCTTGTGATCTATCTCGACCGTCATTCCAGTGTTGTCTGACAGCAGTTTTTCGAGCGCGCGTGTATCAGCGTCCTTCTCGAAACGCCGATCCGCCTTTTCCTTAGTCGGCTTTGGATTAAGAAGCTGCTGCGAGAGCACTTCTGATTGGCGGACCGAAAGCCCTTCTTTTACAATACGTTGCGCTAATTGATCGGGATTGTTCGCTGTGACAAGAGTGCGCGCATGCCCGGCAGAAAGCAGACCTGACAGCAACATGCCGCGCACACTGTCAGGCAACTTGAGCAGCCGCAGTGAGTTCGCGACGTGGCTGCGGCTCTTGCCGATCACCGAGCCAAGGTCGGCCTGCGTATACTCATGCTCGTCAATCAGCTGCTGATATCCAAGCGCCTCTTCAACAGGATTGAGGTCTGAGCGCTGCACATTTTCAACGATCGCAATTTCCAACGCCTGCCTGTCGTCCACCTGCCGGATAACCACCGGCACTTCATTGAGCCCGGCACGCTGCGCCGCGCGCAAACGGCGCTCACCTGCGATGATTTCAAACCGGCTCGGATTGGCAGGCTCCGGCCGGACAACAATCGGCTGCACCAACCCGTGTGTGCGGATGGACTGCACCAGATCTTCGAGCAAATCCTCGGCAAATTCCCGTCTTGGGTTGCGCGGATTGCGGCTGATCAGTTCAATGGGAACACGCCGGTCGGCGAACACCGGTGCTGTTGGCGCAGATGGCACTGCATCCATGTCGCCGATCAGTTGTGCCAAACCACGACCGAGGCGTTTTCTGGAGGGATCTTCGTTCATTTTGTCAACCTGTTGGTCTGCCCAAGTTTGTTTCGGATATGAATCATTCAGGCCGCGCGCAAAAGTCGCTCGCGTTGAATGACCTCGGATGCCAACTGCAAGTAGGCCTGGCTCCCAGAACACTTCAAATCATATAGAATCGCCGGCTTGCCGTGTGATGGGGCTTCCGAAATGCGCACATTGCGCGGGATGATGGTCCGGTAAACCTTGTCGCCCATGTAGGCGCGCACATCGTCAACCACTTGATTTGCCAGATTATTACGTCCGTCGTACATCGTCATCACGATGCCCTGTATGCTCAAGCCCGGATTGAGCGACTGGCGCACCTGCTCCACCGTCTGCAACAGCTGGCTGAGACCCTCGAGAGCAAAAAATTCGCACTGCAGCGGCACCAAAACCGAATCCGCAGCAGCCATGGCGTTCAGCGTCAGCAAATTAAGCGAAGGCGGGCAGTCAATGATCACGTAACTGGCCCCGCCTGTATCACCTTGTCGCAGCGCCTTGCGCAACTTGTGCGCCCGGTCCGGCATGCCGGCAATCTCCATCTCCACACCCAGCAGATCGAGGGTCGAAGGAACGACACCAAGGCTTGGCACGGCCGTGTCGACCGTAGCCTCCGCCACACTCGCCCGTCCCATGATCACATCATAGGACGAAATCTCGCGGTTGCGTCGATCTATGCCAAGCCCGGTCGAGGCGTTGCCCTGTGGATCAATGTCCAGGATCAGCACACGTTCGCCAATTGCCGCCAAGGCAGTTGCCAAATTGATCGCAGTCGTCGTTTTGCCGACGCCGCCCTTCTGGTTTGCGATGGTGATAATTCGAGGTGTCACCGGCATGTCAACTTTCCTGTGCCGCCAAGATTTTGAGCGGTATTGGTGATTTCGAGCGGTATTGGCGCGCAATTCGCGCGGATTTCGAGTATGGCAGATTGCGGATCAGCCACACTTGTATGCTCTATCAGATCAAACGGCATGGCGTCACGCGCCACCTTTATTTCCTCACGGAATTCACGTCCTTTGTGAAAAAGCGCTGTTGCGCCTTGATCCAACCATGGTCTGGCGAGTTTCAGAAGCGCGGGAAGACTGGCCAACGCGCGTGCCGTAATCACGTTCACACTTGGCACAATTTTGATCGCATCTTCAATGCGGACTTGATGGACCAGTCCCGCTCCGCCGGTTTCCAGCAATGCGCTTCGCAAGAACGCAGCTTTTTTCCCATTGCTTTCAACAAGATGCACCACTCCCCCCGGAGATTCCCGCATCAGGATCGAAACGACAATGCCTGGCAAACCGCCGCCAGAGCCCAAATCGAGCCAAACGCCTGAAAGCTGCATTACGGCTGCAAGCTGCGCGCTGTCCAGAACGTGACGCTGCCAAAATTCGTGAAGTGTTGACGGTGCGGCAAGATTGAAGGCCTTGGACCATTTCAGAAACAAAAGTTCGTAGGCAACCAGCCTCTCAAACGTTTCACGTGAAACGTTCGGAAGCACGGCCTGCAATTGATGAAATCTGTTCCCGTTCACTCTTCAAGCAACACTTTTGTTGAAATTGTCCAATCGACGCAGTTCCATGATCAATATGGCCAATGCAGCCGGTGTCATACCGTCAATTCTCTGTGCTTCAGCAAGACTGCGGGGCTTGCGCGCCAACAGCTTCTGCCGCAATTCGTTGGAGAGCCCTGAAACGTTGGAGAAATCCGCAAATTCGGGTATGGAAAGCCCCTCCTCACGACGGATCGCAACTATATCGGCATTCTGGCGGTCCATATAGACCGAGTATTGTGCTTCAATCCCCACCAGCTCAGCAGTCTTGTTGTCAATGGCATTGAGCTCAGGCCAAACGCGCGCCAAACGGGCGAAATCAATGCCTGAATGACTCAACAGTTCATAAGCAGACCGCCGATTGCCGTCATGATTGAGGTGCAATTCATGTCGGGCCGCCTCTTGAGGCGTCAGTGTCAATGAGATCAACAACAATTTCGCCTGATTGAAAGCTGCCAATTGCTTCTCAAAACGCAATCGGCGCTCAGGCCCAACCATCCCAAGCTCCATCGCCTTGGGTGTCAACCTTTGATCAGCGTTATCAGCGCGCAACGACAGTCTGAACTCCGCACGCGATGTAAACATGCGATACGGCTCTGTAACGCCCTTCGAGGTCAAATCGTCAACCATCACACCGATGTAGGAATCAGTCCGGCTGAACTCTACCGCTGAACTGGCTGACGCTCGACGGGCTGCATTCAACCCCGCCACAAGACCCTGAGCCGCCGCCTCCTCATAGCCAGTGGTGCCGTTGATCTGTCCAGCCATAAAGAGGCCGACTATTCTTTTCGCCTCCAGCGTGGGTAGCAATTCCCTCGGATCAACATGGTCGTACTCAATGGCATAGCCCGGTCGAAGCATCACGGCATGCTCCAGTCCGGGGATTGTTCTATAGAATTGAACCTGAACATCTTCAGGCAAAGACGTAGACATTCCGTTGGGGTAGACGGAATCATCGTCCAGCCCTTCTGGCTCGAGAAATATCTGATGTCCATCGCGGTCGCCAAACTTGACAATCTTGTCTTCAATAGATGGGCAATAGCGTGGACCTACTCCCTCGATAGCGCCAGAGTAGAGCGCCGACCGATGCAGATTGTCCCTTATTATTCTATGCGATGCCAACGTCGTCCGGGTGATCCCGCAGTCAACTTGTCTATTGAGAACAGAATCCGTCATTAGCGAGAAAAATGACGCACATTCGTCCGCGCTCTGGGTTTCAAGCTGCTGCCAGTCAATCGTCCGCCCATCCAACCGCGCAGGTGTACCGGTTTTAAGGCGGCCAAGTTCGAACCCATAGCGCTCAAGCGTCTCACTCAACCCTACGGAGGGAGCCTCACCAACCCGTCCTGCAGGCGTGCGCTGATCGCCAATGTGGACCAGGCCGCGCAGAAACGTTCCGGTCGTCAGGACCACCGCAGCACATTCGATCTCAAGACCACTCGTCAGCACAACCCCGGTCACTGAAGCATTCTTGACTAAAAGGTTGCCTACCTCACCTTCAACCACGGTGAGATTAGACTGGCTGCGCACAAATTGCTGCACCGCGAGCATGTACAACTTCCTGTCGGCTTGCGTGCGCGGACCACGAACCGCCGGTCCCTTGCGGCGATTAAGCAAGCGAAACTGAATTCCGGCCATATCCGCCGCACGACCCATAATGCCGTCGAGAGCATCAATTTCGCGAACCAGATGACCTTTTCCCAATCCGCCTATGGCGGGGTTGCAGGACATGGTTCCAACCGTAGAAAAACTGTGTGTTATCAGAGCAGTACTCGCACCAGACCGGGCAGCCGCCGATGCCGCCTCAGTTCCAGCGTGACCACCACCTATTATGATGACGTCGTACTTCATTCAAATGCCTCTGCAGCAAAAATTGCTCCTTGAGCCAACGCCAGTCGCAAGTCAAGCCGGACGGCGTTTCACGTGAAACACTGATTCCAAGACAGGGCAAGAAAGGGCGGGATATTCCACTTGGCCATGCACCAACGTTTCACGTGAATCACTTGCCAATACAAAACTTGCTGAAGATAACTCCCAACAGCTCTTCTACGTCCACACGACCCGTTAGCCGCCCTACAAGATCACCAGCCAAACGCAGATGTTCTGCAACGAAGTCCAGAGACAGGTCTGGCGTCATGGCGTGCTCGATCTCCATCACAGACTTGGCCAACAAGGCACATTGTCGGTCGTTGGCTGCAAACAACTCCGTGACTTCACCGTAGCCGGCTGCCCTCGTCGCAACGGCGGCCAGCATTTCAGCAACCCCAAAGCCAGTCTTCGCGGATATGAGGAAGTCGTATCCTGTGATCTCCCCTGTGATGCGATCCACCATGTTGCCAACTCTCAAAAGCGGAGTGTTTGCGGCAAGAAAATCAATTGGCACAGGGTCCGTAACATCCTCAATCAAGAGCACCAGATCAGCCGACGATGCCCGCCTGCGCGCCCTGTCTATGCCAATGGACTCAACCTCACCGGCATCGTCCCTGATTCCCGCTGTATCTGTGAAGATCACCAGGCATCCAGACAAGTCAAGGCGAACGTCGATCAAATCCCGTGTCGTACCAGGCTCATCACTCGCTATCGCAACCTCACGACCTGCAATCGCGTTGAGCAGAGTCGACTTGCCGGAATTTGGCGCACCCACGATAACGACATTAAAGCCCTCTCGAATGATCTCAGAGTGTCGAAAGCCGCCAAGATGGCGTTGGACTTCCACAACAAGGCCGCGCATCAGTGGATGAACGTTTGCCAGGGCACGTACGGAAACGTCATCCTCATCCGAAAAGTCGATTGCGGCTTCCACCATGGACCGGCAAGCCACAATGCGCGTGCGCCAGTCGTTGTAAAGAGACTTGAGGCCGCCATCTGATTGCATCAGCGCCAATTTGCGCTGCGCCTCAGTCTCTGCCGCAATGAGATCCCCAAGCCCTTCGGCCTGTGTCAGATCAAGCTTGCCGTTAACAAACGCGCGGCGTGTGAATTCGCCGGCCTCTGCTTGGCAAACGCCATTCAATGAAGAAAGTACCGATGACAATATGCGAACGACTGCTTTGCTGCCATGAAGATGAAACTCGCCGCAGTCTTCGCCTGTAAAACTTGCCGGGCGAGCAAAAAAAACTGCCAAACCGCGATCAATAGTCCGACCAGCCAGATCACAAAACGGACCAAAAGCCATTTCTCTATGACGAGGAACTCTGCCGAATATCGTTTCGAACACGAATCGGACGTGCGGGCCCGAGATCCTGATCACGGCAACACCAGCCGGAAGCCTGCCGCTTGACAAAGCAAAAATAGTCTCGTGGTCAGCCATATGGATTGAACCCGGCTATTTGATTAACAGACCCTTAACGACAAACAAAATGTTTCGAATCCGAATCGAATGCCTGATCGACGTTCACGTGTTCATCGAATCGAAAAACTCACCATTGGTTTTTGTCTGCTTAAGCTTGTCGATAAGAAACTCGATCGCGTCCGTGGTACCCATCGGGGCAAGAATACGGCGCAAAACGTAGATCTTCTGCAACTCCTGCCTCGGAACAAGCAAATCTTCCTTTCGCGTTCCCGATTTGAGAATATCCATCGATGGGAAGATGCGTTTGTCCGCAACCTTGCGGTCCAATACGATTTCAGAATTGCCGGTTCCTTTGAACTCTTCAAAAATCACTTCATCCATGCGGCTGCCGGTATCGATCAACGCGGTGGCAATAATCGTCAGCGAACCGCCCTCTTCAATGTTGCGGGCGGCACCGAAGAAGCGCTTGGGTCTCTGCAAGGCGTTGGCATCAACACCGCCCGTCAACACCTTGCCTGATGATGGCACGACCGTATTGTACGCGCGCCCCAGACGTGTGATCGAATCCAGCAGAATAACCACATCGCGGCCATGCTCAACCAAACGTTTAGCCTTTTCGATAACCATTTCAGCCACTTGCACGTGGCGCTGCGCGGGCTCATCGAATGTCGAAGACACAACCTCACCCTTCACAGAGCGCTGCATGTCCGTCACTTCCTCCGGCCGTTCATCAATCAACAGCACAATCAAA
>JANMQE010000242.1:0-2600 GCA_031370195.1 Phyllobacteriaceae bacterium | reverse complement strand
TGCACCGCCGTTTCGCTCTCTGCGTCCAGCGCCGAAGTCGCCTCATCCAAGATCAGGATCGGTGCATCCTTCAGCACCGCGCGGGCAAAGGCAAAACGCTGGCGCTGGCCGCCGGAGAGCGTGATTCCGCGTTCGCCAAGTTCGGTCGCATAGCCGTTTTGCAACGCCTCGATAAACACATCCGCCGAAGCCGCCTTGGCCGCATCGCGGATCGCCGCATCGCTCGAACCCGGCTTGCCAAAGCCGATATTGTCGGCCGCGCTGGCCGCCGGAGAGTGTAATGCCGCGCTCGCCAAGTTCGGTCGCGTAGCCGTTCTGCAACGCCTCAATGAACAGATCCGCCGACGCCGTTCTGGCTGCATCCTTGATCGCTGCATCGCTCGAACCGGGTTTGCCAAAGCCGATGTTGTCGGCAGCACTCGCCGCAAAGATCGTCACATCCTGCGGCACCACCGCAATCCTTTGCCGCACGGCAACCGGGTCGGCCGTTTTGACATCAACACCATCAACCAGAACCCGCCCGGCCTGCGGATCATAAAACCGCATCAACAACGAAAACACCGTGCTCTTGCCGGCCCCGGATGGTCCGACAATGGCCACCGTCTCGCCGGCCTTCACAGAAAAGGTCAAGCCATTCGCCACAGCCGTATCCGGCCGTCCCGGATAGGCGAAATCCACGTTTTCAAACCGCACCGTGCCTTGTCCCGGAACCGGCAAGGCAACCGGATTGGCGGGCGCTGCAACATCGGGCTTCTCGTTGAGAATTTCCACCAGCCGCTCGGTCGCTCCGGATGCCTGGCTGAGTTCGCCCCACACTTCCGACAGCGCCGCGAGCGCGCCTGCGGCAAACACCGAATACAAGAGGAATTGCCCGAGCGTGCCGGCGCTCATCGTTCCCGCCAAAACACTCTGTGCGCCAAACCACAGCACCGCAACCACGCTGCCGAAGATCATGAAAATGGCAAAGAACGTCAGGAATGCCCGCGCCTTGGTCGATGCCTTGGCGGCGTCGAAGGCAAAATCGACCGCCTTGCCGAACCTGCCTGTCACCAACCCTTCATTGGTAAACGCCTGCAAAGTCCGCACTGCACCAATGGATTCCGAAGCATAGGCCGTAGCGCCCGCCAGCATGTCCTGCGCAGCCCGCGAGCGTTTGCGCACGTTGCGCCCGAACGCGACAATCGGCAGCACCACCAGCGGAATCGCCCCGATGACGAGGCTGGCAAGTTTCGGGCTGGTCACAACCATCATCCCCAACGCGCCAACTCCAAGGATCGCATTGCGCAGCGCCATGGAAGCGGATGCGCCGACAGCAGACTTGATCTGCGTCGTGTCCGCCGAAAGCCGCGAGACGATTTCGCCCGATTGCGACCGGTCAAAAAATGCCGGCGACAGTGTCGTCACATGCGCAAACACATCGCGGCGAATATCAGCAACGATCCTCTCGCCCAGATTGATGACAAAATAATAGCGCGCCGCCGAAGCCAGCGCCAAGACCGCCGCAATCACCACCAGCATCGCAAAATAGCTGTTGATGAAGGCGCTGTCCGAGGCCGAGAAACCATGATCGATCATCCGCCGAACCGCCGTCGGCAGCGCCAGGGTCGTGCAGGCCGCGAGCGTCAAAAAGAAAAGCGCGGCAGCAACCTGTCCCTTGTAGCGGCCAAGATAGGGGAGGAGTTTGGAAAGCGGCTTTAGCGACCGGCGCTTCTGATCGATATCCGCAGCTTCAGACGGTGAAAGTTCGGCCATGCAGACTCCGGAATTTGCGCCGTCTGGATTCTCGCCAGTCCGCACTTGTTATCAATAGGCCGCTGATGTATAGGCTCGCCGACCCTTTTTGAAGCTGTGTTGTGAAATACCTTCCGGCATCAAATGATCAAGCCAATTTGTGACGATATGAGCCTAAAGCGGCCTCATTCAAACGTCGAAACGACAGGAACCAAGCCATGAAGGCGAAGATTCATCCCGACTATCACACCATCAAGGTCGTCATGACCGATGGCACCGAATATTTCACCCGCTCCACCTGGGGCAAGGAGGGTGACACAATGAACCTCGACATCGACCCGTCCACCCACCCGGCCTGGACCGGCGGCAACCAGCATCTGCTTGATCGCGGCGGCCGCGTTTCCAAGTTCAAGAACAAGTTTGCCGGCCTCGGCGTCTGATTCAAAGCTTTTCTTTATTTCAAAACCTCGGTCCGCAAGGGCCGGGGTTTTTTGTTGTCCGGCAGTCTGAGGCCTCAAAGCGTCGTCAGCGGCGCGAATCCGCCACCCGGCGTCCTGAAATTCGTTGTCTGCCCCTCGTAAATTCTTGCCGCCGCAGCCAGTAGCGTGTCACAATAGGTGTAAAGCCGCACATCAAACTTGCGCAGCCCTACCGCCCCTTCGGCCCTGACCGCACGGTGGGAAGGACTTGCAAATTGCTGCGCCACATAGTCCTGGCTCAATATCCACTCCCAGGTCTTGCGGGTGTGTTTCTCGCCGCGATAAACCGCCTTGCCGCCAAAACCGGACACCGGCTTGAAATACCAATGTTTGCGCTCCGCCCAAAGCATCTCCGCATTGTCGGCGCTCACCAGCACCGTTTTTGGAACC
>JANMQE010000209.1:0-2235 GCA_031370195.1 Phyllobacteriaceae bacterium | reverse complement strand
CCCACCTCAGCGCTCTGGATTCCGGGTTCCGCTGCGCGGCCCCGGAAAGACGGAGCCGTGCGGGAACTCACCCAAAATCCCATATGCGATAGCCCTGCCCGCGGGGGGGGAGATCGATAATCACGTGATTTTTGTGCGACCCCATCATTTGACGATTGGCGAGGGGGTGGATGCCATCCGGTCTCCCCCCTCGCGGGGGAGTTGTCCGACAGGACAGAGGGGGGTGCCTGGCGCGAGGGGTTCGGGATGAGTCTATCACCACATTTGCCGTGCCGGAGTTTGAATTGATTGTGGTCGTTAGAAAACTGCGCCGCCAAAATTACTTTTGGTTGCGTTTGTTTGCGAAGTCAGGCTACACGGCATGCGGGCACAGCGTCGGGGCGCGCGCGACTTGATTGCGCTGCTGCCGGACTTGCAGAATAACGCGGCTGGCTATCAAATATCGACGCCGTAATATCCGAGCGCCTCTTCAAGCTCCGTCTGCTCATAGCC
Organism: Phyllobacteriaceae bacterium; assembly: GCA_031370195.1. Taxonomy (GTDB): domain Bacteria; phylum Pseudomonadota; class Alphaproteobacteria; order Rhizobiales; family Rhizobiaceae; genus JANMEX01. The sequence continues at coordinate 1,743 of JANMQE010000209.1, read as the reverse complement.
GAAATGCGATGTAACGAAGGTTTCGAGGCGTTTGAAATCGGCGCGCAATTGGGCGGCTGTCCTGGTTCCCGGATCGGTTATCAGTGCGCGGGCTGAGGCTTCCAGATGTTCGATCAAGTCATGGATGACCAGATGCTCGGCAATAAGCCGTTCGACGACTTTGGTCAGACCATCCGTACGGCCATGCAAGGCCGGGAAGACCCATTGGTCCTCAATCGAATGATGGCCGGTGAGCATGGTGCACGCAGCGCCGCAGAGATTGCCAAACTGGCGCATGTTGGCGATCATCTGCATCGACGAGATGCTGGTGATGAGGGTCTGTGCGCTGCCGTTGCCAGCGAACACTTCGCCCATGGCGCGGTTGACGCGGGAAAGCTCACGCAAATGCATCTCGTGGACGAGCGCGAGACGGCGACCGTTGCGGCGGTGCTGGTCGGTCGCGCCTGCGATCTTGGGAGCGGCCGGGCGGGTGGAATCGTCAGGGAGCGTGATTGTGTGGGTCATTGAGAACAGTTATAAATAAGGAAGATGCTTCGTGGCCTCCATCAGAGACGTCTTTCCGGGGCCGCGAAGCGGAACCCGGAATCCAGAGCTGCGGCGCAGACATTTATTCATACCCGCCAAACGCTTGGCATGGATTGCAATGAAAATTGAGGTCTCTCTCACAGAGTTGGCGTTTGGCTTGGGCGATAAAAGCCAGACCTCGCGACTCTGGATTCCGGGTTCCGCTGCGCGGCCCCGGAAAGACGGCACATGAGGACTTGGGTTTCCAACTTTCACAGGTTTGTTTTCTGTCTTTTGCAATGACCTGGCGGCAAGCAGCCCGGCATTGTTCTCCTGATCAGGCCGCAATCGCTTCGATGCGGATGGTGGCGTTGCCGATGGCGGCTTCTGCTGCTTCTGCGCCGTAGGCGAGCTTGTCGACGGTGATGACTTCGACGTCGCTCATGCCCATGAAGCCGAGCGCAAAGGTCAGCCATGGCTTGAGGAAATCGCCCGGGCCGTCGCCGTAGGTGCCGGCGGAGGCGGTGACGACGTAGACTTTCTTGCCTTTGACGAGGCCTTCCGGGCCTTCGGCAGTGTAGCGGAAGGTCTGGCCGGGCACGGCCAGATGATCGACCCAGCCTTTCAGGTTTGTGGTCGGGCCGAAGTTGAACAGGGCGGCGCCGATGACGATCACGTCGGCGGATTTGACTTCGGCGACGATTTCCATCGCACGGTCGAACGCGGCTTTTTCGTGGGCGGTAAGATCTGTCTTGCCCGAGCGGGTGGCGGCGATCAGCTCGGCATCAATATGCGGCAGCGGCCTGGCGGCGACATCTCGCACGGTGACCTTGCCGCCGGACTTCGCGGTGATCTTTTCGGCAAGCGCAGTGGCAAGCTTGGTGGAGACAGATTCGCCGCGCGGCGAGGTGAGGACGAGAAGGACGTTTGACATTTCGGGAGTTCCTTGGAAGCGCATTCAAGGTGCGCGGCTTTTCGGTTTCAAATTGTTCTCTGGTTACGAGATTGACACTTGTTACTCATCGTAACCATGCATACAATAGTGATCAGGAAGTTCCGCGCAAGGAGGCACAATCATGAAGCATGGCACCAAAAACGTAACCGGCAACTGCATGGCCGTGCATGAGGTTTTGTCGCAGATCGGCGACAAGTGGACTGTGCTTGTGGTGCGGGCGCTGAACGACGGGCCGCGCCGGTTCTCCGAATTGAAGCGCGATGTGGAGGGAATTTCACAGCGAA
>JANMQE010000186.1:0-2732 GCA_031370195.1 Phyllobacteriaceae bacterium | reverse complement strand
CCGGCACAATTTTCAGCGTTGGCACCGCTGCAGATTTGGCGTCTTGCTTGGCACCAGCGGTCACGACCTTTGCCGTCTCGCCGACGTGCGCCTTCGCCCGCGAAGACACCATCGACTGCGTCGCAGCCTCCATGATCTTGGTGGTCGCTGTAAAGCCAGCCAGATACAGCCTCATCCCTGCCGAAACCCACTCGGCATAGAGTTTGGCAACCGCGTCCTGGCTGTGCTTGTCAACCGCCATTACTTTGCCTTTTCCAATCGTTCGACCCGGGCAACCAAAGCCGCAATCTGCTCTTCCATGTTTTGGTTGCGCAAATTCGCATGAGTCGCCAGACCTACTGCGGTTGCTGTGGTTTCTTGCCAATCGTCAATTTTCTTGTCCAAGGCATCAAATCGCTTGTCGTGGTTAGACAGCGACTTTGAATGGTCGTCCTGCACTTTGCGGATATCCCGAAGCAGGCGAAGGACAATATCGGTTGACTGGTCAGCCATCATTTCACTCCGCTGCCACAAGCATCGGCTCGGCCCGATGTGCATTGCGCGAGAATTCGTCGATGCGGCGCTCTATTTCCGGACGGAAATGGCGGATGAGGCCCTGGATCGGCCAAGCGGCAGCGTCGCCCAATGCACAAATCGTGTGGCCCTCGACCTGCTTGGTGACGTCAAGCAGCATGTCGATTTCGCGCTTCTGCGCTTCGCCCTTTACCAGACGTTCCATGATGCGCCACATCCACCCCGTTCCCTCACGGCACGGCGTGCACTGGCCGCAGCTTTCGTGCTTGTAGAAATAGGCCAAGCGGGCAATCGCTTTGACGATGTCCGTGGACTTGTCCATGACGATGACCGCCGCAGTGCCGAGACCCGAGCCAAGCGCGCGCAGGCCGTCGAAATCCATCGGGGCATCGATAATCTGCTCTGCGGGCACCATCGGCACGGATGCGCCGCCGGGGATGACCGCAAGCAGATTGTCCCAGCCGCCGCGAATGCCGCCGCAGTGGGTGTCGATCAGTTCGCGGAAGGTCAGGCCCATCACTTCTTCGACCGTGCAAGGCGTGTTCACATGGCCGGAAACGCAGAACAGCTTGGTGCCAACATTGTTGGGGCGGCCAAACGATGAGAACCAGCCCGCGCCACGGCGCAGAATGGTCGGCGCGACGGCGATGGACTCGACGTTGTTGACCGTGGTCGGGCAGCCATAGAGGCCCATGTTGGCCGGAAACGGGGGTTTAAGGCGCGGCTGGCCCTTTTTGCCCACAAGGCTTTCAAGCAGCGCGGTTTCCTCGCCGCAGATGTATGCGCCCGCGCCATGATGCACGAACACATCAAAGTCCCATCCGTTCACATTGTTTTTGCCGAGCAATTTGGCATCGTAGGCTTCGTCGATGGCGACCTGCAACGCTTCGCGCTCGCGGATATACTCGCCGCGCACATAAATGTAGGCGGCATTCGCGCCCATGGCGAAACCGGCGATCAGGCAGCCTTCGACCAGCGTGTGCGGGTCATGCCGCATGATGTCGCGGTCTTTGCAGGTGCCCGGCTCGGACTCGTCGGCGTTGACGACCAGATAATGCGGACGGCCATCGGAAACTTTCGGCATGAACGACCATTTGAGCCCTGTCGGGAACCCCGCCCCGCCCCGGCCGCGCAGGCCCGACGCCTTCATCTCGTTGACGATCCAGTCGCGGCCCTTGGCAATCAGGCCCTTGGTGTCATCCCAATGCCCGCGCGACTGCGCTCCGGCCAGTGACTTGTCATACTGGCCGTAAATGTTGTTGAAGATGCGGTCCTGATCAGCGAGCATTCTCGCGCTCCAATAATTTCTTTTGCCAACGTCCGAGCAAAAATACGGCGGGTAATCCCAAGGCCATGATGGCCATAATTTGCGGCCATTCTCCGATGTCCAAATAGGTTGCCGCATTCCGCCCTATCGCAGCAGATCCGGCAATCACCAGTATGATGAGAAACATAAACTGAAGAAATATCCGTATTTTCATGTCAGCCACTCAAGCCTTTCTCGCCTGCAGCACTTTTCGGACGACAGCCTTTGGCGAGTTTCTTGGATTGCTTGACCCACTCGTCGCGCGCCGCGCGGCCCTTGAAGCCCTCAAGGCGGTCGTCAACCCAGTTCAGTTCGGACTTGCCCCATGCGGCGATCTGGTCGAAATGCCAGACGCCCATGTCGTTGAGCATCTTTTCGAGCTTTGGTCCGACACCCCAGATCAGCTTCAGGTCATCGCCCTTGCCCGCGCGCGGCTTCTTCAAAAGCTCCGGCTGGCTCTCCGCCCTTGCCTTCGGCGCGGCTGTGGGCTTGGCGGCCTTTAGGGCGGCAGCAGGCTTGGCGACAGATTTCGGCGCAGGTTTGGCTGATTTCGGCGCGGTTTTCGGCGCTCGCGCGGCGGGCGGCGCGGCCATAATAGGAGCCGGCGCGACAGCACCCTTGCCGGTCATCTGCGATGCGGAATCCTTGGTCGGCGATGCAAGCACGGCTGCGCCCTTGCGGTTCTTGCCGCCTCCTGCCGTCACTTTCTTTTCATCGAGCCCGCGCACAAGAGTACTCTTCGCCACTGGAGCCGGTTCGGCGGAAGCTGCCTTTTCGACCTTGGCGCTGACCTTCACCGGCGACGGGCCCTTGATAGCGGGGCTGGTTTCCATGGCAGACGTCTTAGGAGTGGCCGCATTGGAAGGTGCGGCGGCTGGCGCAGCGGGCGGCGTTGATGCCGGTGCCGCAGCGA
>JANMQE010000117.1:0-3601 GCA_031370195.1 Phyllobacteriaceae bacterium | reverse complement strand
GACACTCGTCAACGTCAAACTTCGGTGCTTCAAATTCGTACTTGACGAATTCCAGCATGGCTGCGCCCGAAAAATCAGAGATCGGGAACACCGACTTGAACACGGCCTGCAGGCCCTCGTCCAGGCGCCCGCCTTCCGGCTCGTCGACCATCAGGAACTGGTCATAGGACGCCTTCTGAACCTCAATAAGGTTCGGCATCTCCGCAACTTCCGGGATCTTCCCGAAAAATTTGCGGATTCTCCGGCGACCGTTGAACGAAAGGGTCTGAGCCATCGTCGCTCCTCGTAAAATGCCCGAAACGGGCTGACATCATGGAACCGCTTGATGTTTCAGCGGCTTTTAACGGGGAAAACCCGTTTCCAAACAGCAGTTCCCTGCGGTTTGAAAATGGGTTTGTTACGCACACAAGTCCGGACCGGCGGCCTGAAACCGCCGGTCTGGTCTTTATTACTTGATCTCAACCTTGGCACCGGCTGCTTCCAGCTGGGCCTTGAGCTTGGCGGCTTCGTCTTTCGACACGCCTTCCTTCACGGCCTTCGGAGCACCCTCGACCAGATCCTTGGCTTCTTTCAGGCCAAGAGCGGTGATCGCGCGGACTTCCTTGATCGCGTTGATCTTGTTCGGGCCGGCATCCGTGAGGATAACGTCGAACTCGGTCTTTTCTTCAACCACAGCGGCAACAGCAGCGCCGCCAGCGGCGGCAGCAGCCACTGGAGCAGCAGCGGAAACGCCCCACTTTTCTTCAAGCATCTTTGACAGTTCAGCCGCCTGAATGACGGTCAGTGCTGACAGTTCGTCTACAATCTTGGCAAGATCAGCCATTTTTTCTTCCTTTATAGGTTCGAATCGTGATGTGCAGCGAGGAACAACCTCATGCCGCCTCGTCCTTCCGGGCATAGGCTCCGAACACGCGGGCAAGCTGTGCCGCCGGCGCGTTGATGACCTGTGCGATACGGCTTGCCGGCGTCGAAATCATGCCAATCAAACGTCCACGCAGTTCGTCGAGCGAAGGCAGCGAGGCAAGAGCCTTGACACCATCCGCACTCAGGCCTGTCGATCCCATGGCACCACCAAGAATGACGAGCTTGTCATTGATCTTGGCGAAATCCATGGTCACTTTCGGAGCTGCAACGGGATCCGCTGCATAGGCGATGATAGTCTGACCTTTGAAAAGGTCGGTCATCGAAGCCGACTCCGTGCCCTGAAGAGCAATTTTGGCGAGACGGTTCTTCGCGACTTTGACATGTCCGCCAGCTGCACGCATTTTTGAACGGTAATCGTTCATCTGCGCCACTGTCAGACCGGCATAGTGAGCCACCACCACGGATCCCGTCGTCGTAAAGACTTCGTTCAACGTCGTGACGAGCTCGCGCTTTTCCGCTCTATCCACTGCCACTCTCCAGTTGGCAGACTGCTTTTTTGTCTACAGCCTGCCGGGTTGCCTTTTGCCGCTCCCGGAAATCCGGTCACGACGCTCTGAGGATCCTGTCCCCCTCGCATCCGCTTTTTGACAAGCTGGCGGCGAAAGGCCGTCTGGGTTCGAACCAATCCGTAGCGGCTGCCCGCCTGAATATCGTCATCCCCGTCTCATGCAGGCCCAAATGGATTATGGCGTTAGCCACCCGCAATCTCGGACAGGACTTCCGGAAGTTTCCCTCCGAAAATCCGGGCTCCTTTGACAAAGCCCGGAATTCTTAATTGAATCAGGCGTTTGCGGCCTGATCCGGATTCAATTCATGACGCTGCTTATGCAATCGCCAAGGTCGATGGATCGATCTTGACGCCAACGCCCATGGTCGAGGAAATCGCCACGCGCTTGACGTAGTTGCCCTTGGCGCCAGTCGGCTTTGCCTTGATCACCGCATCAGCAAACGCGCGGATATTCTCGGCCAGTGCCTGCTGGCTGAAGCTCGCCTTGCCAATGCCGCCATGAATAATGCCGGCCTTTTCAACGCGGAACTCAACAGCGCCGCCCTTGGAAGCCTTGACCGCAGCCGTGATGTCCATCGTCACTGTGCCGACCTTCGGGTTCGGCATCATGCCGCGCGGGCCGAGAACCTTGCCGAGACGGCCGACGAGCGGCATCATGTCCGGCGTGGCACTGCAGCGATCAAAGTCGATGTTGCCACCATTGACGGCCTCAAACAGTTCCTCAGCACCGACAATGTCAGCACCGGCAGCCTTGGCCTCATCAGCCTTGGCACCACGTGCGAACACGGCAACGCGGACGGTACGGCCCGTGCCGTTCGGCAGATTGACGACGCCGCGGACCATCTGGTCTGCATGGCGCGGATCAACGCCAAGGTTCATGGCAACTTCGATGGTTTCATCGAACTTGGCCGTGGCGCGGTCCTTGACGAGCGACAGCGCCGCTTCAAGGTCATACAGCTTCTCGCGGTCAACACCGTCGCGGATTTTGGTCAAACGTTTTGCAATTTTTGCCATGATCAACCAGCCACTTCCAGGCCCATCGAACGGGCGGAGCCTTCAACCATCAGCATCGCGGCATCAACGTCATAGGCGTTGAGATCCTTGAGCTTGGTTTCGGCAATCTTGCGAATATCGGCGCGCGAGACCTTGCCAACGGTACCGCGGCCGGGAGTCTTCGAACCGGACTTCAAACCGGCAGCCTTTTTCAGAAAATAGCTGACCGGAGGCGTCTTCATCACGAATGTGAAAGACTTGTCCTGATAATAGGTGATAACCACCGGAACCGGCGATCCTTTTTCGGATTCCTGCGTCTGCGCGTTGAACGCCTTGCAGAATTCCATGATGTTGACGCCACGCTGACCGAGTGCTGGTCCGATGGGCGGGGACGGCGTTGCCGAACCTGCCGGAACCTGCAGCTTGATCTGGCCCATGACTTTCTTGGCCATTTCTCTGCCTTCCTGAGTGTGACCGGCTACTCACCGGTCGGGTTGCAGTCTGGTGGTGCGGTCCGCGAACCGGCCAGGTCCGCCTATCCTCCCACCATGTGTAGGCACCAGACCATAAGGCCCGCCGCCTTCCGCTTGCGCGGTCTTCCGTCAGCCCTTTTCGACCTGACTGAATTCCAGATCGACCGGCGTGGCGCGACCGAAAATCGAAACTTCGACCTTGAGACGCGAACGCTCCTGGTCAACTTCCTGAACAATGCCGTTGAACGAAGCGAACGGACCGTCGGAAACACGCACCTGCTCGCCGATTTCGAACGAAACGCTCGACTTCGGACGCTCAACGCCTTCCTGAATCTGGTTCAGGATGCGCTCGGCCTCCGAATCGGGAATCGGCACAGGCTTGGAATCAGACCCGAGGAAACCCGTCACTTTCGGCGTGTTCTTGATCAGATGAAATGCTTCATCTGTCAGGGTGGCGCGGACCAGAACATAGCCCGGGAAAAACTTGCGTTCCGCGTCAACCTTGCGGCCACGGCGGATTTCGACGATCTTTTCAGTCGGCACAAGAATCTTCTCGAACAGATGCGACAAGCCTTTTTGCTTTGCCTTCTCTTCGATAGACTCGGCCACCTTCTTCTCGAAATTCGAGTAAGCGTGGACGATATACCAGCGAGCCGCCATCAAATTACCTCGTATTCCCAATAACTTACTTGCCAAGACCAAG
>JANMQE010000092.1:0-2462 GCA_031370195.1 Phyllobacteriaceae bacterium | reverse complement strand
GGCATCGGCTTCGGTGTTCTTGCTGCCGTCAAGCAATACACTTGGGTGGACACGCTTCTGTCTTTCATCAGCTTCCTCGGCATGACCGTGCCGCGCTTCCTGCTGGCGCTCATCATTCTTTACATCCTTGCCTACAAGCTCAACGTCCAGGAAATCGGTTCGTTCTACTCATCGAAATTCGGTGGCCAAGTCTAATGGCTCGGCTGTTTCGACTTCAACTGGGCCAAGTTCTGGAACCTTTTGCAGCATATCTGGCCGGTCATTGCCGTCGCCACAATCGGTGGCCTTGCCTACAACATGCGCGTCATGCGCGCCAATCTGCTGGATACGCTGAATGCCCAATATGTCGAGACCGCCCGCGCCAAAGGCCTATCCGAAGCCAGCGTCATCATGCGCCACGCGGTCCCCAATGCGCTGCACCCTCTAATCGCCCGCCAAGGCGTGGTTCTTCCCTACATGCTGACCGGCGAAGTCGAGGTCGCCATTGTTTTCGGCCTCGCCACAATTGGCCCCGCCATTGTCGGCTCGATGAGCATCGGCGATGTCTATGTCACCGCAACAATCCTCTTGGTCCTCGGCGTCACGCTTATTATCGGCAACATTATCGCCGATCTGCTGCTGGCGCTTCTTGACCCACGCATCCGTGTGGGAGCTGACGAATGAGTACACATGAAGGCGAGGTGGACGACGCCCGTATCTCCACTGTCTCAACAACATCGCAAACCTATGGCGCACTTGTCTGGCGGCGTTTGCGCAAATCCATCCCCGGCATGGTCGGTTTGGTGCTTGTCACCTTGCTGCTGGTCTTCGCCCTGTTTGCCAACTTCTTCTCGCCCATGAACCCGAATGCGGCCACAACCTCGTTCGCCCCGCCGGATAAAATATCGTTCTTCACCAAGGACGGCTTCACACTCTGGCCGGTTGCATATCCGGTAACGGAAGGCGCGGAACTCGACCCGATCACGTTCCAGCCGCTTATGGGACCGGACATGGACAATCCCCGGCCGCTGGTCCTGTTCGCCAAAGGTTGGGAATACAACTTTCTCGGCCTGATCCCGACCAACCGCCATTTCATCGGCGTCTCGGACGGCTCGCCGCTGCACCTCCTCGGAACCGACAAACTCGGCCGTGATATCCTCTCGCGCGGCATTGTCGGCTCGCGCATTTCGCTGATGATCGCGCTTGTCTCGATTGCGCTGATCACCATCATCGGCACTCTCACCGGCATCATGTCCGGCTATCTCGGCGGCAAGTTTGACCTGTGGTTCCAGCGCTTTGTCGAAATCATCCTCGCCTTCCCGCAGCTGCCGCTTTACCTCGCGTTGACGACTCTGATCCCGGTAACTGCGCCATCCTACATCTTTCTCTCGTTCGTCATCGCAGTCATCGTCGGCCTTGGCTGGGCGCAGCTGTCGCGCGAGGTCCGCGCAAAAACAATGTCGATGGCACGCGTGGATTACGTCCGCGCGGCGATGGCCGTCGGCGCATCAGACAACCGCATCATAACTCGCCACATCCTGCCCAACGTCATGTCGCATGTCATCGTGTCAATCACGCTCGGCATTCCCACCATCATCCTTTTGGAATCCTTCCTCGGATACCTTGGATTTGCCGTCAAACCACCGCTCATCTCGTGGGGTCTCATGTTGCAGGATGCCGGCACTTTTTCTGTCATTGGCTCCTATCCGTGGATTCTCTCCCCTGTTGGCTTTGTGCTGCTTGCCGTCTTCGCGTTCAACGCGCTGGGCGATGGCCTGCGCGACGCCATTGACCCGTATTGAGGCTGACATGAACCCGGAAATTGCCATCGAAGCCAGGAATATCGGCGTCTCGTTCAAAGTGGACGGCGGACAGGTCGAAGCGGTCAAGGACGTGTCCTTCACCTTGCATAAGGGCCAGACGATTGCGCTCGTCGGCGAATCCGGCTCGGGCAAATCCGTCACTGCCCGCGCCATCATGAAGCTCTTGTCCAAGCGCGCCAGCGTCACGGAAAGCACGGAAATCCTTTACGGCGGCAAGAACATGGCGCGCCTGTCGGACAAGGAAATGCGCGGCCTGCGTGGCAACCGCTTGACCATGATTTTCCAGGAGCCGATGAGCTCGCTCAATCCTGTCTACACAATCGGCAAGCAACTCGCCGAAATCCTGCGCATCCACCAGAAAATCTCCAAGGCCGACGCCTTCAAACGCGCCGTCGATCTCTTGAAAGAAGTGCAGATTCCCGACCCCGAAGCCCGGGTCCGCCAATATCCGCACCAGCTTTCCGGCGGCCAGCGCCAGCGTGTGATGATCGCCATGGCGCTCGCCAACAGTCCCGACGTTTTGATCGCCGATGAGCCAACTACGGCGCTCGACGTGACGGTTCAGGCCGAAATATTGAACCTCATCAAGGTGCTGAAAGAAAAGAACGGCATGGCGGTGATCCTCATCACCCATGACCTTACGGTCGTGCGGCAGTTCGC
>JANMQE010000351.1:0-1634 GCA_031370195.1 Phyllobacteriaceae bacterium | reverse complement strand
CACGCACCGAGGCGCAAGCCGGCCCGGTGCAGGCACCTCGCAATGGCAGAGCCGAGAAGCCGACCATCACCTTGCTCGGCGAGATGTTCCCGGCCGACCCGGTGATCATCGGCATGATGCTGGAGCCAATGGGTCTGTCCGCAGGACCGGTCGTCCCGACCCGCGAATGGCGCGAGTTGTATGCCGCGCTCGACTGCGCCGCCGTCGCCGCGATCCACCCGTTCTACACCGCGAGCATTCGCGAGTTCGATGCCGCGGGTCGCAGCATCGTCGGTTCGGCCCCGGTCGGACACGATGGCACCGAAGCCTGGCTGCAAGCCATCGGCAACGCCGCCAACGTGGCGCAGGACAAGATCGACGCGGCGAAGAACCGCATGCTGCCGGCGATCAAAGGCGCGCTGGCGAAGATGCCGATCAAGGGTCGCATCACCCTGAGCGGTTACGAAGGTTCCGAGTTGCTGGTCGGCAGATTGCTGGTGGAAAGCGGCGCCGACCTGCGTTACGTCGGCAGCGCCTGCCCACGCACGCCGTGGAGCGACGCCGACCGGCAGTGGCTCGAAGCCAAAGGTGTGCAAGTGCAGTTCCGCGCTTCGCTGGAACAGGACCTGGCGGCGGTGCACGAGTTCAAGCCGGATGTGGCGATCGGCACCACGCCGGTCGTGCAGGCGGCGAAGGAACTGAGCATCCCGTCGCTCTACTTCACGAACCTGATCTCGGCCCGTCCGCTGATGGGCCCGGCCGGTGCCGGCTCGCTGGCAACCGTGATCAACGCCGCCATCGGCAACAAGGCGCGCTTCGAAGCGATGAAAGACTTCTTCGGCAGTGTCGGGACCGAACACGCCGCAGGTGTGTGGGAAGCCGCCAACGGCGTGCCGCAAGACCGCCCCGACTTCAAGGCCGACACGCGCCGCCAGCTCGTCAAGCTCGCGAAGAAGCGCAAAGCCGAGGAGATGATCTGATGTTGGTTTTGGATCACGACAGAGCAGGCGGCTACTGGGGCGCGGTGTACGTCTTCACCGCGATCAAGGGCCTGCAGGTGGTGATCGACGGCCCGGTGGGTTGCGAGAACCTGCCTGTGACCTCGGTGCTGCACTACACCGATGCGCTGCCCCCGCACGAGCTGCCCATTGTCGTCACCGGCCTGGCCGAAGAACAATTGGGCCGCGAGGGCACCGAAGGCTCGATGCGCCGCGCCCATGCCGCGCTCGACCCCGACCTGCCTTCGGTGGTGGTCACCGGCTCCATCGCCGAGATGATCGGCGGCGGCGTTACGCCCTCGGGCACCAACATCCAGCGCTTCCTGCCGCGCACCATCGACGAAGACCAATGGCAATGCGCGAACCGCGCCATGTTCTGGCTCTGGTCGGAGTACGGCATGAAGAAGGTGCCGGCGCGCAAGCCCTTCGCTGAGCGCCCGGCCGGTGAGAAGCCCCGCGTGAACATCATCGGCCCCAGCTACGGCACCTTCAATTCGCCGAGCGATCTGGCCGAGATTCGCCGCCTGGTGCAGGGCATCGGCGCCGACATCAACATGGTCTTCCCGCTTGGCAGCCACCTGGCCGACGTGTCGCGCCTGGTCGAGGCCGACGTCAACATCTGCATGTACCGTGAGTTCGGTCGCATGCTTTGCGAGG
>JANMQE010000069.1:0-2931 GCA_031370195.1 Phyllobacteriaceae bacterium | reverse complement strand
GCTGCTGAAGACGGTGGCCTCCAACAAGCTTGATCCCAAGCAGCTGATCACACACCGGTTCAAGCTGGACCAGATTATCGAAGCCTATGACACGTTTGCCCAAGCCGCAAAGACTCAGGCGCTCAAGGTCATCATCTCACCATGACGCGTGCGGCTGGTTCAATCACCAAGCTTTCAGGAATGCCAAAATTGAATGGTCATGAATTCCAAACTTAGAACAGCAGCCCTGTCAGTGGCCGCCGTGGGCGTTGTTGGGCTTGGCACGTGGTCTGTGCTTCCCGCGATCCGCGGTGTGCTCGTCACACCATCCACCGTCGTGCGTTCGGACATCATGCAAACTATTGTAGCCACAGGTCGCGTCGAAACGCCATCCGTGGTGACACTCGGCATGGCGTCAGCGGGAACGGTGTCCGGCGTACCCGTCAATGAAGGCGACAAGGTTGCGAAAGGCGCCGTTCTGGTCAGCATTGATGACAGCGACGCGCAGTCTGCTTACGAGCAAGCGCAAGCGGCGGTGCGCCAATCGGAGGCCAAACTTGCCCAGATCGGAGGCAGCGGTCTGGCAAGCGCGCAAGAGGCGCTCGCCCAGGCGACCGCAACGTTTCGAAACACCAACCAAAAGTACGATCGTGTCAGGCATTTGGCAACAACTGGCCTTGTCAGCGATGCGGCGGTGGATGACGCCCTGCAGGCGAACGATATCGCCCGATCCCAAGTTCGCAACGCTGAGTCGGCAGTCGCAAACGCCTCGCCAAAAGGCAATGATTTCCTTTTGGCTCAATCGGCACTTGAGCAATCGAAGGCAGCCGCGCGCGCGTCTGAAATAAAACTGGAAAACACCAGGCTTCTTGCGCCTGCAGACGGCATCATCATTTCCAGATCCGCCGAAGTGGGGATGGTGGTCCAGTCGGGTGTAGGCCTTATCGAGTTCGCCCCTGCGATCGCCAAGCGGCTGGTGTTGCTGATTGACGAGCGCAATCTGGGCAAGATCAAGCTTGGACTTGCCGCCATTGCCTCGCCTGATGCCTACCCGGACGAGCGCTTCGATGCTGTGCTGAGTTTCATCAATCCGATCATCAATGCGGACCGAGGCTCGTTTGAAGTAAAACTCGACGTGCCGGGGCCTCCGGGCTATTTGAAGGAAGGCATGACTGTATCGGTTGACATCGAAATTCTGCGCCGCAGCAATGCGTTGGTCATCGATACGTCAGCCATACGTGACGCCGCCGGCGGCAAGCCGCATGTGTTCACCATCATTGACGGGCGGGTTGTCGACAGGCCTGTCGGTCTTGGGGCCAGCGGCGGCGGAAAATCCGAGATCACAAGCGGCCTGGCCGAAGGCGATCAGATTGTGCCGTCCGCCCTCACCAACATCACAGCCGGACAAAAAGTCCGCACATCCGCGCCGGCCGCCAAATGAATGTCCCGCTGCCCTTTGAGTTCATTGTGGCCCTCAGGTTCCTCAAAGAGGGCAGTTCCCAGACCGCGTTGACCGTGATTGGTGCAGCGGTCGGCGTGTCAGTCATCGTCTTTATGACCGCCATGCTCACGGGCGTGCAGGCCAACATATTCAATCAGGTTCTCTCAGAGCAGGCCCATATCAACGTCTCGCCCGTCGAGGAAGCCGCGCGGCCACTGCGACCGGCGGATGGCGCGCTCGAACTGCCAATTTTGCAGAACCCGACGCAGCGCGTCAGCACAATCGATCAATGGCAGGAGATAGTCCGCGCCCTGCGCGACCGCCCGGATGTCGTTGCCGTTTCGCCGACTGTTGCCGGGTCGGGCTCGGTCGTGCTGGGCGAGACCACCAAAGGCGTGTCGATTACCGGCATCGAGCCTGAAGCATACTACAAGATATCCGACATACCCTCCAAAATCACCTCCGGTGCTTCAGATCTTCCGCCGTCCAGCGCGCTGATTGGCAAGGAGCTGGCGGATGATCTTGGCGTCGCCACCGGCGACAAACTGCGCCTGCGAACCAGTGCGATCGACGTGATCTACACCGTTGGCGGCATATTCGACCTTGGCAACCGGCAGGCCAATGGCCGCACCATTCTGGTGTCGCTGCGCTCGGCGCAGTCGCTTCTGTCCGTCCCCGGCGGCGTCAGCGGCATCGGTATCAAGCTCGCAGATCCTTATCAGGCGGAGGTGGTGTCGTCCGAGCTGAGATCCTCGCTTGGGTTGAACACCGAGAGTTGGATCAAGGCGCTCGAGCAATTGTTCACAGCGCTGAGGACGCAAAATATCTCCTTCTATTCCATCCAGTTTTTCGTTGCACTCGCGGTCGCGCTGGGCATCGCGAGCGTGCTGGTTGTGTCGGTTGTTCAGCGATCCAGCGAGATCGGCATCCTGCGCGCCATGGGCGCTTCGCGCGGGCAGGTGATGCGGGTATTTCTGGTTCAGGGCGCGATTGTCGGTCTGGCGGGTTCGGTTGCCGGGTCTGCGCTCGCGTATGTGTTTGTGGCGCTTTGGAAGATGCTCGCCCGCAATCCCGATGGCACCGTCTTTTTCCCGATCAACCTTCCGCTTTCGCTGATTCTGATCACCGGCGGTGTCGCGACCCTTACCGGGCTTTTCACAGCAGTGCTCCCTGCTGTCAGCGCTGCGCGGCTCAGCCCTGTGGATGCGATCCGTGGCTGACAGTTCAACAAACAGCACGCCCGTCCTGGAATTGCGCGGCATCCGCAAATCTTTCAGCACCGGCACCGAATTTGAAACCGAAGTGCTGCACGGCATCGACCTTGTGGTCAACAAAGGCGAGTTCTGCGCGGTAATCGGCCCTTCGGGATCTGGCAAGAGCACACTTCTCAACATTATCGGCCTTCTAGACCGCCAGACCGCAGGGACGATGCTGATCGAAGGCAAGGATACCAACGGGCTGAGCGATGCCGAAATCACCAGCCTGCGCGGTCATGCCATCGGCTTTGTGTT
>JANMQE010000003.1:0-2568 GCA_031370195.1 Phyllobacteriaceae bacterium | reverse complement strand
AGAAGCAATTAAGTCGTATATCATCAACATTGCATCCTTTTAGGGTCTTCCACATGGTTCCAAAGTGCGTTTTTGTTGAATTGTGAAGAGGAAGGCTAAGCCAAATTTCCAACTCACTTCATGCCGACCTCACCCGTTTCGGGGTGTGAATAATCCGCGCTAGAGCAGGAGATCTTGCTGGCGGGCCTACCCACACGTTTCTAATCAAATGCGTGCAATCCCCTGGGACAGGAATCGCGTTACGACCCTTAAACGCAGTTCGAGAAAATGGGCAAATGGCCCATTACTGCGATCACTCCTGGTGGGTACCGTCGGACTTGCACCTCCGGTGAGCAATTTTTTGCAAATTCTATCGCCCGATGGAAAACCTGTATCGGGCAATCGGCATCGGGCAATCGGACTTTTTCCGTTTTTTGACCAAGAGCTTGACGGGGTTACTACATGAGTAATAACATTATTCTGACTTACTACGCAGGTAATAACTAGCAGGTAATAGCAATTCGGAGGCTGTCGTGAAACCGGAAGAAATGACCATCACCGACGGGGAATGGGAAATCATGGAAAGCGTTTGGCAGGCGGATTGCCAAACAGCAGGTGAAATTCTTTCAAGGGTCGACGCTGGAAATCGCAGTCACCGCACGCTGCGTACTCTGTTGACGAGACTTGTCGAAAAAGGAGCTGTTGAGGTCCGTGTCGATGGTTCGAAGCACCTTTATGGCGCGAGCGTTTCGCGAAAGGCGAGCATTCGAACCGTTACGGAGTCCTTCTCGAAACGGTTCTTCGCTGGGAGCTTGAAATCGCTTCTGCTCCATTTCGTTGAAGATGAATCGCTCACAGAGGAAGAGGTCAAAGAACTTAAGCAGCGACTGACAAACCGCTCCAAGCCCATGTCGAAATCCAATCGCCGTAAGCGAGGTCACTGAAATGATGAGCCCAACTCAAATGCAGCTTGTTCTCGAATTGCTAAGTTCGCCGCGTTGTACGATCCGTTCATCTATCGACAGGCGCGGCGCTATGGACTGCAACATGCAGATGCTCTCGAGTTGGTTCAGGAGGTTTTCATTGCGGTAACGACAGCCGTTCGCAAATTCGATAAATGCGTTTAATCGCGTATCACATTCTGATCTTTGTAGCTAGAATAAGGCAAGGTGTATCTGCGTGTATCGCAATAGATCTCACGCCTCATAGGACCTTAGTTGAAACAAAAGACCGATGCGAAGATCACTTGCAAACTTAGATGAACTGCGATCGGTACTTGGTAGACTAAATGCGGAGCGACGAGCGGCAGATGGCGAGTCATCGGCATCTGAAACGAAATACGTGAAACGGGCCGACAAACTCCATCGCCAACTTGCGTTGGAAGTAGAGAGTCGGCAGGGCAAAGCAAGAGTTCTCGTAACCGGCCAAATCGGGGTTGGAAAGTCTTCTGAACTGTGGCGTTTTTATTGTGATCAACGAAGTAAGAAAAACGGAACTTGGGTTATCGCTTGTGATCTCGAAAAGGAAGAACATCCGGAGCGATGCAGTGCGACAGGAGTTTTACTCACCATTTTTCGAGACTGTTGGGCAGCTGGAAGAAACAAACGGACCGATGTAAATTCTTTGGTACCACTTCGAACGGAGATACTGGAAAAACTCATTGATTGGTTGAAGGGTAATCGGGAGGATAACGATAAGGTCGTTTTCAAGTTTGGAGGTATGGACTTTTCGGTCTATTTGAATCAAAACCAAATGGATGATGCACTGAGTTTGATTCTTGGCAAAGCCGCACAGCACGAGGCCGTGTCTAAGCCGTCAGATCGATTTGGTTTGTTACCAGATACACTGATCAACTTGCTCAACAAATTCCTAGACTGGCTTTCGTATGGTGGAAAGCGGCCTTTGATTATTGTGGATCATGTAGACAAGATTCGCGATCCCGAAGCGGCAGAGGATGTTTTGGTCAAGTCCGTTCCGCAGTGGAGTCGGATCAGGGCGTCGATCGTAATGACCGCTCCTTATGAACACACACTTGGAGAACTGCGGAATTCGATTGAATCTAAATGGGGAAAACCATTATTGGTATCTCCCGTGTCGATTCCTGAATCTCTTCTTATGAAATCCGGAGAGAGCATAGACCCGATTTTCCTCGATATCACCAAGAATTCTGGGCTCGATAAATTGATCGAACCGGATAGTCTTGGATACTTGGCGTATTACAGCGGCGGCATACTCCGGATGTACGTTCAGTTCCTGATTGACGCATACAAAGAAGCTCATTTGTCGAGCAAGGACAAAATTGACATGTCAGCGGCGGCGAGTGTCGTACAGTCGGCTCGAATGGCGTACAAAGACTTCTCTGTCCGAGACTTGGAGCTGCTTGACGGTATCGCATCGAATGAAACTGGGTTAGGGGAAGCATCGAAACTGCTTCGGTCTCCCATTGGTCTATTGGTGCGTGAAACACCCCAGGGAGAATTGCTGCTCCGGGTTCACCCCCTTGCCGAATCTGCGATCTCCAAACACCGGCTTCGAAAGGAATTGGCATAGAACACAATGTTGCTGTCCGAAAAATTCTTCTTCTCCGTA
>JANMQE010000344.1:0-2025 GCA_031370195.1 Phyllobacteriaceae bacterium | reverse complement strand
CATGCGGAAGTGTATGGCTGGGTTGCGATCCTCGGCAATTGTGGAATGGCCCGCGTTTGCCCAGACTGTCGGTCATGTTGTTCAACCCGGGCGCTCGATGAATCCCTTGCCTTCCAACCGACCAGCGGTGCTGATCCTCGGGGCCAATGGCCGCCTCGGCTGCGCCGCCGCCCAGGCCTTCAATGCCGCCGGCTGGCGCGTGCTGGCGCAAGTGCGCCGCGAGCCGTCGCCCGATCTGTCAGCCGGTGCCACGCTGGTGCGCACGGCCTTGTTCGACACGGATGCGCTCAGTGCCGCCGCGGCCGGTGCGAGCGTGCTGGTGCACGCCGTGAACCCGCTCTATACCCGCTGGGACGCGGAAGCGCTGCCGGCGTTGCGCGCCACGCTTGACGTGGCCGAGCGGCTCGGTGCGCACCTCATGCTGCCGGGCAATGTCTACAACTTCGGTGAAGGCATGCCGGCGCTGCTGAGCGAAGACACGCCGCAGCGGCCCAGCACGCGCAAGGGCGAGATTCGCGTGCAGATGGAAACGTTGATGGCGCAACGCGCCGCCCGCGGCGGCTTCACGGCAAGCGTGCTGCGAGCCGGCGACTTCTTCGGTGCCGGCACCGGCAACTGGTTCGACCAGGCGATTCTGAAGTCGCTGGATGCGGGCAAGCTGGTCTACCCCGGGCCGCTCGATCTGCCGCACGCCTGGGCCTACCTGCCCGACCTGGCGCGCGCGTTCGTGCGCGTCGCCGAACTGCCGCACGAGCGGGCGTTTCAGAGCTGGCATTTCGAGGGTCACACGCTCACCGGTGCCGAACTGCTGGCGGCGATCGAAGCAGCCGCCCATGAATTGGGCATTGCACCGCCGCAAGGCTTTCGCCACGGGGGATTGCCGTGGGGCCTGATCAGCGCGATCGGCTTGGCGGTGCCGAAATGGCGCGAGCTGGCGCGGATGTCGTACCTGTGGCGGGTTGCGCACGCACTCGATGGCCGCCGCCTGGCCGCATTGCCGGGCACTGCGCAACACAGAACGCCGCTGGCCATGGCGGTGCGCGAATCCTTGCTCAAGCTGGGCTGGGGTGCCTCCTCGGCGCCAAGCCTGCTCCCTCGTTGACGACCGCCGGCGACGCCGTCCCGGCGTTGTGCAGCCAGATTGAATCGCCGTTCACCGGCTTGAACGAGCGGGGCGGTGGCAACGGCGATGGGCTGGGCGTGAGCGAAGCTCGGGATGGTGCGGTTCCGCCATTGAACGACACTCGCCGAACCTTCGTTGAAAAGGGTCGATATGCGCCAGCGTGGATTGCTGTTTTCAGCGGGGCTGAGTCTTCTGCTCGCCGGATGTCTGGCGGGCGGCGGGACCAGCACTGCGGTCGAACCGGCACCGGTGGGGTCGGTGAGCATCGTCGCCGTTGGCGATATCGCGCAATGTCGCGGCCGGCCCGCTGCCGACTCGGCCGCCGCGAAGACCGCCGCGCTGATCGACCAGCAAGCACCGGACACGCCCCTGCTGCTGCTGGGTGACCTCGTCTACGACTCCGGCACGCTCGCCGAGTACAGCAGCTGCTATCAACCCACCTACGGCAGATTCATGGCGCGCAGCCACCCTGCGCCGGGCAACCATGACTACGGCGTGCCCGGGGGCGAGGGCTACTACACCTACTTCGGCGCGCGGGCAGGCCCCGACAGGCGCGGCTACTACAGCTTCGACGTCGGCAGCTGGCACATCATTTCACTCAACAGCAACATCGACATGGCCAAGGGCTCCGCGCAGGAAACCTGGCTGCGCGCCGACCTCGCGGCCCGCCGTGCCGGCAAGTGCACGCTGGCCTACTGGCACCACCCCCGCTTTTCATCGTCGAGCACCCACGGCGACAACCCGCTCTCGTCGGACGTCTGGAGAGCGTTGTTCGAATTCGGTGCGGACGTCGTGCTGGTGGGCCACGACCACACCTACGAGCGCTTCGCACCGCAAGACGCGGACGCCAACGCCGACCCTGCCAAAGGCATTCGGCAGTTTGTCATTGGCACGGGCGGTGC
>JANMQE010000816.1:0-2667 GCA_031370195.1 Phyllobacteriaceae bacterium | reverse complement strand
TCACGTGAGCGCCGCCCTCGGAGCACGCCAAAGTATATTTGTCGATTACGTTGCCTCGTGTCGCAACGTGGTTTCTGAATAGATCGTTTGTTGATGCAAATAAACGCGGTAGAAATAAAATAGTGCATGCTACTGAAACGTAGACTTTTATCTCTGAATTTAGGGGAAACGCCATGATTCGTCCGTCGTTTGGAAACTATGAACGATTGGAATTGAAGTCCCGCAAAAAAATGAGGGATGGCAGGATATATACAGATGTAAACTTCACGCAATTGTTTGTCTGAAGGTAAGTAAGTGCGTTGAATAGTCGTTGACTGGAGCGCGTTGCGCCGGTTGTTTTGTCGGAAAGTTTGGCCGTGTTTGAGTGCTGAAGTGCGGACGTTGGAACGTGCGGGAATCGCAAAGTGTGACTGTGCCAGTGAACCGACTTTGAGCTTGTCCTGAACTTTTATCCGGCCCTAAGTCTGAGTGATGCCAGAGAGGGTGCTGGACAAAATCGGCACAATCAATGCAAACAATTCTGCCTGTGATGACAGGCTGCATTTGGCATAGAGCTGTTTGCGAAAGACCTTCACCGTGTTGGCGCTGATGCCCAAAATCAGCGCGATCGAGCCCGATGAATGACCTTGCAAAATGAGCAGCGCCACCTCAGCTTGGCGAGCACTTAGCCTGATGCTTTTGACAGCGGAGAGTTGGTCCATCAGGCGCTCGACAACCGGGGTCGATGCAGCAGGACGCGTTAGCGGTGCGGGCTGGAACTGGCGCCAGTTGATGTCAATGAGCGACGTGATCACCGCGACATGGCGATTGAGCGCTACGAATTGGGACTTGGTAAACACGCGGCCGCTTGAGCGGTCTGTCCCCATGCACGCGGTGATGGTGATGCCTGATCCCAATTTTACAAACGCAGCAATCTCGTCAACAAGCGTGGTCTTTTCATAATAGAGCTTGAAATAGCTCGTCTGGCGAAAGCGGTCTGGTGCGAGATCAAACAAGCGGTAGAGGCCAGATTCGACGCCTTGCATGTGCGCCTCATAGAAGGGGTCGAGCACAAAATTGCCGGTGATGTATTCGCTGTCCATTGCGCCATAGACAATCGCATCCTTGTACTCTCGGTAGAGAACCGTCGGAGTGTGCTGGTCCTGATAGAGAATGACGATGAGATTATCGAACTCTGCGCATTGGCGCAGAAAATTGGACAAAACGGCAGGAAACGCGTCTCTACCCAGCGCCCGGATTGCTTCGGCCAACGCTTTATCCTGCCGCTCTTCCGCTGTTGTCATTGCCCGATAGGCTCCGCCCCATAACCCTTTGGGGTTATATACTCCCTTAATCGGCAAAAATAAGCTGAAAGAAAATAAAGAGGGTGATGGAGCAGGCGCGAAGCAATATTTTGCAGCCAATTCTATCGACAGAAGAGTTATGGGGATGGTCTTTTGGAACAGACAGATCAAGCCGCGATTTCCATAAGGCAGGTTGCCAAGCGATTTGGCACGTTCACTGCGCTGGAAAAAATATCGCTCGACATTGCCAGCAATGAATTCTTCACGCTGCTCGGGCCATCCGGATGCGGCAAGACGACGTTGCTGCGCATGATTGGCGGCTTTGAAAGCGCAAGCGAAGGCGAAATTCATCTCTATGGCGAAGAGATAGAAAACCGGCCCGCCAACAAACGTCCCATCAACACTGTCTTCCAGCAATACGCCCTGTTCCCGCACATGACCGTTTTGGAAAATGTGTCGTTCGGCATGCGCATGTTGAAAGTGCCGAAGGCTGAGATGGAAGCACGTGCGCTTGAGGCGCTGGCCATGGTGCAGCTGAGCGACTTTTCGCATCGCCGCCCCAGTCAATTGTCCGGTGGCCAACAGCAGCGTGTGGCGCTGGCGCGGGCATTGGCTCCCAAACCAAAAGTGTTGTTGCTGGATGAGCCGCTGTCAGCACTTGATTTGAAACTCCGCCAGTCGATGCGGGTGGAATTGAAGAAGATACAGCAAAAGACCGGCATCACCTTCATCTTTGTCACGCACGATCAGGAAGAGGCGCTGACGATGTCCGACCGGATAGCGGTGATGTCAGCGGGCCGTCTGCAACAGGTCGGCACGGCGCGTGAAATTTACGAAAACCCGGCAAACATCTTTGTTGCCAACTTCATCGGCGAGACCAATTTGATCGCGGCTGAAACTCTCAGCATCGCCGATTTTCACGCAACATGCCGGCTGTTCGACGGAACGATCGTCAAGTGTCTGGTCGCCGGCGACTTTGCGGGCGGCAAGCCAAGCGGGATAATCTCGATCCGGCCAGAGCGGTTGAAATTGTCCGCCGACACGTCGAGGGGGCTAAAGGGAATTGTGTCACAGGCGATCTACATCGGTACGGACACCCAGTATGTCGTCACCCTTGCCAACGGCACGGAACTTGTGGCGCGATCACAAAATGCGCAAGGCTCTTCGCCTGATTTCGCGTTGTTCAGCGAAGTGGGAGTGATGATCGACAATGGCGCCGCGCGCCTGATGGCGGTTTGAGACCATGGCTGGCGCAATCATCTCATCCCCTCAGCCAACACAATCCTCACGATTAATATCCAAAGGCCAGCTTTACCTGCTGTCGCCGGCACTTGTCCTCATCAGCCTGTTTCTCATTCTGCCACTGACGTTGATCGTGGTGTTT
>JANMQE010000764.1:0-3830 GCA_031370195.1 Phyllobacteriaceae bacterium | reverse complement strand
ACCAGGCGCGAAATGAGGAGAGGCACAAAGTAAAACGCCAAGCCCGCCGCAAAGCCGGGAAGAATACCCGCAGCGCCGTCATTGGCGATGCTGGATATCAACAGCGCAAGTGCAAAGCCAAGACCGGCGCAGACAAAAAGTTGCGCATGTTTGGGCACCGAAAGCGGATATCGACCAAAGGCAATGCTGATAACAGCCCACAGACCGGCACCAAAAAAAAGTATGCTCGACAACGACCCGGCGATGCCCGGAATCGAGATCACAACGCCTGTCCACCAGTCGTCAACGTCAGATCGCTTCAGCCTCAGAATTTTGCTCAGCATCGCTCTTTCAGCCAAGATAAAATGTGTCTGGCACACCATGCCGCGCCAACCTCAACTGACTGGATATCACAGGCGGTTCTGAAACCGTTGAAATTCCTCAGACGTGTGAAGGGCGAAAAAACTGCTTCCAAAGTGAGTATAAAAGTCCTGCCATCGCACAAAACAACGTGATGACCAGCGCAATCAAGACGTTATTCGTCGAAAATACGGTGGGGCGCTCCACCCTGACGTTGTCAGACAGGTTGCTCAAATTATAAAGCACCTTGTCATTGTTGAAACGCTTCAGATTGACTTCATCTGTCATTTGCAACACGTCGCCCCAGATTTGGTTCAGAGTGGTTGCGACGTCGGCTAGGTTTACGTTGAACTTCTCTTCCATCGTCGCCCGCGCGGCGGGATCAAGGCTGTTGTTCAGGATCGCATTGCGCCGGTTCGTCATGCGCAGCTTCTTGTCATCAAAACTCACGCCGGCATTTTCATAGTCGAGTTTCTTCTCCAAAAGATCCTTTTCAAATGCAAATTCAGCCGGTCTGTTGGAAAGCTGCGCAACCTTGTCCACGAGGCCCCCGTCAATGGACTGCCCGAGCGTCACGACAGTGCCACCGCCAGACTGGCCAGAGAGGCTGCTCCCGAGAGGTGCCACCGTCGGATCGCCGACTCTTGATGCGTAATCCTGCAGAACCCCGCCTACCCTCCTCGAGTATTCGCGCTGGGAGACGGAATCCAGTTCCAGATTTTTGGTCAGATTGTCGTAGATGGCCACTGTTGCGACAGGGTCTCTCGACAGCCCGCCGTCTACCAATGGGCGAAGTCCTAGCGTCAATTTGAACTCTGCCATCGAAGCCAAAATCCGTTGCAGATCGTCAATGCTCTTGCCGCTTTTTGCTGAAACGAAGGTCGTTGACCCGGAAAATTCCTTCAGGTTTTGAATTTGATCCAGAACAATCCCGACGCGGCTCACCAGATAATCATAGGCCAGCGGATAGTCCAGCAAGCCCAGAAGTTGCGCATCGACAATATCAACGCCGGACGTCGGCAATGGCATATTGGCCACGCCCAGCCGCTCAACATAAATCTCCGCCCATTTGGCAGGAATATCGTCAACAATCTTGGTCGCCAGACTCGCCGGAATTTTGCCTGTATCGGGAACAGTCAAGGCAACCTGCATGCCGCTGGCATTCAAACTGTTGATCGTATTGCGAAAATCATCCTCGATCGCCTTGCGTTCTTCAAACGTCAGCGTCTTGTTGGAAAGCCGGGTCTGAAAGCGGTCCACCGCACTTTGATAGCCCGGAGAATAGGGCGAAACCGAAATCATGCCGATAAAGTCATCAAGCAGGATGTCATAAGTCTCAAGTTTGTTTTTCTTGTAGACTTCCGCAAGCACCAACGGCGAGCGCAAATCGGAAATCGCAAACTTCGCACCATTGGGATACCGGCCCTCAGCGCCACTGGCCATCGTGATCGTGACACCCGAACGGTAAGTTGCAAGAGGAGGCATCGCCATCCGGAGCAAAGTCAACAACCCGACCGAAATCACAGCGCCAAGCGCAAGCCCCAAAACCACCTTGGGCAAAGCGCTGACAAGCGATTCCACGACCAAGTGCGAACCAATGCCCGGCTGCGCCGCCTCTCGAGGCCCATACGCGTGTGTCGCCTTTTCGTGATGGCCAACACTTTCCATATGCGCGCCCGTGTCATTCGCAATCATTATGCCATCCCTGCTTGTCGCCGGAAGTATGCAGATACTTCCGGAATGTCTCAAAGTCGCGATTAGCACAGCAGCGTAACAGGACGCAAACTGTAGATGGCGCGGCCGTTCGGCTAGATTGACATGTGAAGCCGACGGCGCATGACGATAAGGAAATTGGCCCCGCCATCGACCGCCCCGGCAACAGAATACCAAACCCTTGACTTGATCCGTAAAAGTTTACGCGCCGCTTTAGCGGCATGTCATTGCTTGTCGGATAGTGTGTTTTCGGAAATCAGGAAAACGCCGCGCATGGTTCGTTATTTGCTCCAGTTCAAAACCAAGACAGACGTGGCTGTGCGAACAGTGATTCTCACGCTGGTGATCGCGTTGCTGGCAGCGGTTGCGACCGAACAGTCATACCGGTTTTTCCTGCCCGAGTATCATGCGCTGATCGGCGGCAAGGCGTATATGATCGCGTTTTCATTGGCGATGCTTCTGGGCGTGCCAATCGTTGGCGTGTTCTTTTCCGCCGGCCTTGAGATCATTCACCTGAACACCAAGCTGGAACTTCTGGCTCAGGAAGACAGCCTCACCGGCCTGATGAACCGCCGCAAATTTCTGGAGATCGTCTCGCACCGCCGCGCCCAGGACATGCCCGAACTCGTCATGCGCAACCGCGGCGCACTTCTCATCGTCGATGCCGACTTTTTCAAGGGCATCAACGACGAACATGGCCATCAGGCGGGCGACGATGCGCTGATCTTCATCGCCGACGCCATGCGCAAATCCGTCCGTGACGATGATGCGGTCGCGCGGCTTGGCGGCGAAGAGTTTGGCGTGTTTCTGCACGAGGCCGACGAGCGCACAGCCTTTGAGGTCGCGGAGCGCATCCGCACCACCATTTGCGCCAAACCGGTGGCCCTCATGGGCAAGAAAGTCGACTTGAGCGTCAGCATCGGCGGCACGGAAGCCCTGCGCTCGCAGAGCCTCTCCGACTGTATGCGCAATGCCGACATTTTGCTCTATGCCGCAAAACAAGCCGGGCGAAACAAAACCCTCTTCGCCGGTGCCGCAGGCGTCGCACCATTTGTAAACGTCACGACCGTAGATCGCCGCGAGCGCATCAACGCGCGCGCGTGAGCACCTCGCCAAGCCCATACGATTCAAGTTTGAGTGCAATGGCGTCCAAAGCGCCTTCCACACTTTGCCAGTAGTCTGTTATGCCCGCCCCTATCCCAAGCTCTGCAAGAAACCGCGCCCGAAACGCATCTGACGAAAACAGCCCGTGCAGATACGTCCCCATAACGCGGCCATCAGCAGAAACCGCACCATCGGGCCGCCCTTCAATATGCGCAAACGGCCGATCCGCATCCGGTCCCGATGTCTCGCCAAGGTGAATTTCATAGCCCTGAAGTGGCACATCATACAGTACCGAGACCGCCGCAGTGTTGCGGACCACCTTTTCGGGTGCCATCACAGTCGCCACATCAAGCAGTCCAAGCCCTTCGATCTTGCGCACGCCCCCCTCAATGCCCAGCGGATCGGACACCGAGCGGCCGAACATCTGGTAGCCGCCGCAAATCCCCAGCACATGCCCGCCACGGGCCAAATGCGCCTGCAGATCACGCTCCCAGCCATTGGCCCGCAGCCGCTGCAAATCCGCGATGGTCGATTTCGAACCGGGAATGATCACCAGCACCGCGTCACCTGGAATTGCATCGCCTGAACGGACAAACCGCAAGTCCACGCCGGGCTCCGCCTTCAGCGGATCAAGGTCATCAAAGTTTGCAATCCGGTCCAGCACCAGAACCGCG
>JANMQE010000758.1:0-2707 GCA_031370195.1 Phyllobacteriaceae bacterium | reverse complement strand
GTGACAATTTTCGGGATCTGCTTTGCAGGTCTTGTCCAGAACTTCTCCCGCCCGGCCCGGGCATATGAAATCGGAATGGTCGTTCCGTGCGTGTTCGAAGAAGGCCTGGTTTGCAAGGCTCCACGCAACTGAACGGCAAATGAAACGGAAAGGTTATCGCCATGAACACGATCAAAAGCTACGCCAACCATCTGGTCTCCGGCGTCGTGCTGCTCGCGTTGTTCGCAGCGCCCGCTTTCGCACTCTCCACCACGATGGATGACAATCACCGCACCGTTTCCGGCGCAGGGTTTGTGCTGATGGTTTCCTTGCAGCGCAATGCGAGCTGAGTTCCTCCCCTCTGCAGCATTGCAAACAGCGGGCGCGCTGCCCTCCCGGCGCGCCCGTGTTCATGACATTTGCATGAATTTTGACGGGGGGTCTTTTCGCGGACGCCGCTTGTCTCTAATAGTCCGCCATGAAAAACAAAGAAGCATTTGACACGACGCTGGTCGTCACCCCACCCGAAATCGAACCCCGCAGCTTTATGGACGCCGACAAGGCCGTTCAGGAGCTGAAGCGCATCTATGCGCGCAACACGCAGTTTCTGCGCGACTGTTTTGAAGCCGTTGGCCGCGGCGAAGCGCCGGGGGGCCGCGCCCGCGCCTTTTATCCCGAGCTTCGCTTCACAACGACAAGCTATGCGCAGGTCGACACGCGCCTCGCCTATGGCCATGTCACCGCACCCGGCTCCTACTCCACCACCATCACGCGGCCGGACCTGTTCGAGACCTATCTAGAACACCAGATCCGCCTTTTGATCCGCAATCATGACGTCCCCATCACCGTCGCCGAGTCAACGACGCCGATCCCGCTGCATTTCGCCTTTCTGGAAGGTACACATGTCGAAGCCTCGGTGGCGGACCGGCTGAACAAGCCGCTGCGCGATGTGTTCGATGTGCCGGACCTCAACGGCACCGACGACCGGATCGTCAACGGCACGTTCGATCATCCAACCGGCGGTCCCGAGCCGCTTGCGCCGTTCACAGCGCAACGCATCGATTACTCGCTGCACCGGCTCACCCACTACACTGCCACGTCGCCTAACCATTTCCAGAATTTCGTACTGTTCACAAACTACCAGTTCTACATTGACGAATTCACCGCCTATGCCCGCAACCTGATGCGTCAAGGCGGCGGCGGGTATGATTGCTTTGTCGAGCCGGGCAATGCGGTGACATGGCCGGGACAGGACGAGGCGGAAACCCCGCACACAGCGCGGCTGCCGCAAATGCCCGCCTATCACGTGAAAAAAGGTGCCTCCAGCGGCATCACCATGGTCAACATCGGCGTCGGCCCGTCGAACGCCAAGACCATCACCGACCACATTGCAGTCCTGCGCCCGCATGCATGGTTGATGCTCGGCCATTGCGCGGGCTTGCGCAACAGTCAGGCGCTCGGCGATTATGTGCTGGCCCACGCCTATGTGCGCGAAGATCATGTGCTTGATGCCGATTTGCCGGTCTGGATACCGATCCCAGCGCTCGCGGAGGTGCAGGTGGCACTCGAAGAAGCAGTTGAAGAAGTCACGGGCCTTGAAGGGTATGAGCTGAAAAAGATCATGCGTACCGGCACGGTCGCCACCATCGACAACCGCAATTGGGAGCTTCGCGACCAGCGCGGCCCGGTGCAGCGCCTGTCGCAATCCCGCGCCATCGCGCTCGACATGGAATCAGCCACCATCGCCGCCAATGGCTTCCGCTTCCGCGTCCCCTACGGCACGCTGCTTTGTGTCTCCGACAAGCCATTGCACGGCGAATTGAAACTGCCTGGCATGGCAACAGATTTCTACAAGCGTCAGGTCGCCCAACACCTCACCATCGGCATCCGCGCATTGGAAAAGCTCGCTGCGATGCCGCAGGAAGGGCTGCATTCAAGGAAGCTGCGGAGTTTCTTTGAAACGGCGTTTCAGTGAGCCGGGCATTGACTGGCGCAGAATATTGACTACATCTGACTACATTAGATTCTTTGGAATTCCAGCATGGGCATTCAAAATCATCCCGTTTCCATACGTCTGAGCGAGTCGGCCAAAGATATTTTGGATTCAACGGCGAGGCGACTGCGGAGATCACGGTCTTACGTGGTTGAAGCAATGCTCAAAGGTCAGTCACAAGCTTTGGAAGATTCTGCTCCCACAGATGGGAATCCAATTGAGGCGCGCCTCAAATCTTGGCGTGAGCGGGCTGATGCCGCCACGTCAGGCAGGGATGCGAAGAACATTGACGCCATGATCAGGGAATTACGCGGAGATGACTGACCGGCTTGCCGGTCTGTCTACCCTGTATTTGGATTCGAATATCTTCATCTATTTCGTCGAGGATCGCGGGCCACTGCGAAAGGCCGCAAGCGAGATGATCTTTGACGCGCAGCAACGCGGCGTGCAACTCGTCACAAGCGAACTCGCGCTCGCCGAGTGTCTCCATGGCGCGTACCGGCAACGTAACGAAAAGCTCGCTGAGTTATACATCGACATGTTGGCGGGCGATGATATGTTCCACCTTATTTCCCTGTCGCCTTCGATATTGCGTATGAGCGCCAAACTTGCCGCCAAATTCTCGACAAAACTGCTTGATGCGATCCATGTCGCGACGGCAGTGGAAAGACAGTGCAGTGCCTTTGTTACAAATGACCGGGGCATACGCACGCCCGACGAGTTGAAAGTGATTCA
>JANMQE010000743.1:0-1642 GCA_031370195.1 Phyllobacteriaceae bacterium | reverse complement strand
GGAGCATTATTTTCCGCGTGGCTTGGAGATGCCAAAAACAAAGGTCATAAAATATTAATGCTGCAAATCGGCGGCGGCGTAGCGTTAATGCTGGTGACTTTATCGTCGAATGTCTGGCTCGCGTTTCCGATGGTGTTTATTGCCAGCGGATGTTTAATTTCTACGTTTTCGTTGACCTCTTCGCTGGTGCAATTATTAGTCCCGGACGAAATGCGCGGACGCGTGATGAGCATTTATATGGTCGCGTTTCGCGGCGGCATTCCACTTGGTGCGATGTTGACCGGATGGCTGACCGATAAACCATTCCATATTCCATTAGCACGAGTCTTGATGGGCGAAGCAGTGATGTTGACGCTGATTGCGATAGTGTTGTTGCTGACCAATTCAAAAGTAAAATCCACCTGATAATTTCAAAAACGACCTTCCATTTACGGTACGTCTCTTTGGTCGCGTAGCGACAGGTTGAATTTAGCCGTGCGGTTTCAACCCACGGGAAGAAGCAGCGAAAATAAAATGTACGTCGTGTCAGCGACGTTTGAGCTAACCCCACAAGTAACGTTTGTCATATTCTACGCCGTGTTTTTTTAAGAATTCCAAATACTCTTCTTGAAACGTCTGCGTCTGATGATGGGCGCGTTGATTTTGAATATAGTTCGCAACAACAGACATGTTAGATTTGCTTACTGAAAACGCTCCGTAGCCATCCTGCCATCCGAAATTCTGCAAACCTGCAAATTCATCGTGAATCCATTTCGACGATTCACCTTTGAGAAATTTCGCAATCTCAAACGGCGCAAATGTTGGAGGAGCCATCACCAGTGCATGCACATGATCTTCGACTCCGCCAACTTGAATGGCAGTCATTTTGTGTTTGCGCACAATCCCACCGATATATGACCAAACCGGTTCTTCAATTTCTGGTTTAATATATTCGGCACGGTTCTTTGTGCTGAAAACGATGCGGTAGAACAATGCGGTGTATGTGTTCGCCATAGCATTTTTTGTTCGATTATCAATCGTCACTGACGCGACGGGGGTGTTATTTGCTTGGCTACCGTGGGTTACAACCGCACGGCTAAATTCAGGCGTCGCGCTGCGACGAAGAATGATGCAGCAAAAATTTATATAGGTGCTCACCTTCTCAACCTGCCAAATTACAATTTTATTTCTTCGCTGGCTTTAATTTTTCCAAAAGCGTTTTCGCTTCTGTGGCTTCATGGCTACGCGGATATTTCTGTAAAATCTCACGGTACGCCGCACCGTCATAAATCAATTTTTCGTTGTCATAATTAAACGTCACGCCTAGTTTGTTGTACCGATCCAGCCCAACATAATTCAGCATAAAATCGCGCTCGCTTAAATTTTTATCGGTTATTTCGTCCGGCTCTCCAGCTCGTTTGCGGGCGTCACGCGAAAGCTTGATCGAAGCCTGTTCCGCCGCTTTTCCCAGCGTCAATAAAGCATTGGCGGCGACTGACATGCCACGAAATTGATCAGCTGCCAGACGCGCCAAACGTGTTCGCGTAAAGTCATCTTTGGTATCTTCGATTAAATTCATCAGGCGTTTGGCGTCCTGTGTGCGCTGCGGACGTGCCAGAGCTTCTGCCACAATCCATCCGCGCATATTGCGTGAAACTGCAAT
>JANMQE010000696.1:0-1853 GCA_031370195.1 Phyllobacteriaceae bacterium | reverse complement strand
CAAAGCCGAGTGGATCAAAGTGAAGGCGGGCAATGTCGACCAGTTCTTGGGGCATGATCCGCGACGTCTGCACCATCGCCTGACCAGCGGCGGGATACGTCTCGGGAAGATCGACAAAGCTGCTGTCTGCAAGCCTGTCTTCATACTCATCCATTGCCCGGCGCAAGATCATCTGCAGTGCCTTGGCTGCCGGATATTTGCCCGAAAGCGCATCAAAGCTGGCTGATACACCCTGCCCGGGATACGCAGCGGATACGAACACCTGAACCCGCGTCTCGCAGGTGATTGCTGGTGACGCCAGCGGGGGAACATACGGCGTATTTGCAGCCGAGCCCCTGCGACGGTACGGGGGCTGAGGAACCGGTGCTGCGGTAGCGCGGGCCGGATCAATCGTGACGCCCCGCTCCCGGGGAACTTCACTCTCCAAAACCAGCTCTACCTCAGTTTGCGGGGCATCGGCCAAAGGCGTTGTTTCCAGGCCTTCAACCCTTGCCGCAGACAGACGACGCGCCTCTTGAACAGACAGGACAGGCTTTCGGATTGCCATTTCACGCCCCCAGAGCCTGTTCAATATATGCCGATAGGGCAAGCACCTCGTCCATCGCCGCCTGGTGTGAACGCATCTGCAGTCGCATGGAGGGGCTGTCGGCCAGCTTGGCAATGGCCCGGTGCAACATTCCCCGCTGCTT
Source organism: Phyllobacteriaceae bacterium (assembly GCA_031370195.1). Classification (GTDB taxonomy): domain Bacteria; phylum Pseudomonadota; class Alphaproteobacteria; order Rhizobiales; family Rhizobiaceae; genus JANMEX01. The sequence continues at coordinate 1,164 of JANMQE010000696.1, read as the reverse complement.
CATGGCAGCAAAGGCATCGCGCTCATGCATCGGCTGGGCAAACAGCGGCAATTGGCCAAGAACGCCGCACGCCGCCGACTGTGACAAAGTCAACCTTCCAACAGGCACACGCTGCTTAAGAATGGCAGTCGGGATTTGCAGGGACTCGACCATCATCAATTCTATAACGTAGCGGTAAGTCGCCAACGCTTCGTCAACGTCCAATGCAGTGAGCATGCTCGGCAACAAGAGAAAATCGGAGCTTGCGATGATGGTGTTGTTCAATTCGCTTGAACCGCCATGCGTATCCGCCAGCGCATAATCATAACCATCACCTTGAGCAGCCTCATAGGAATTTTCGAGCGCCGCCACTTCGTCAGAGATAAAAACGGCACACTGATCATCCCACGCGTCAATCGGCAGGGAGTTATCCCTCCACCGGGTCAAGGGACGGTTCTCGTCCGCTTCAAACAGTGCGACACGCTTGCCTTTACTGGCAAACGCGGAACAGAGCCCCATAAGCGCAGTGGTTTTTCCGGCACCACCCTTGAACGAGCAGCAGGTAATGAGTTTCATTGGACTATCCTTTTTACCCGTCAACGGGCTAAATTTATGCAAAAATGAAATCGTAAATTTGTGTAAAAGTATTATCGTCAAAACGTACAATACAAATTTGATATTTTCAAACGAAACCCGATAAATAATTGTTTGATATTTTACAATACGTGATGTAATATTTTGAAACAATGTGTTTTTGGACAAATTTGCGGACCGGACGTAGCATTGAAAATGTAAATGGCACGAAACCGATTTTTTAAAATATTTTGAACGCAAGAGCCTGCCAGCCTGACACACATGATTGGCCATCCTGGCAGGACTCTCCCTGAAGAAGGGTTTTTTTATGAGTCTGGAACAAAACGCCGAAGCAACGCTGTTTGAACTGAAGCCGATGCGAGTAGCAAGGTCGGCAGACAGCCCCGTGGACTTTGGTGGCTATAAGGTTGTCAGCGTCCGACTGAGACAGGCAGAATTTCTGTGCTTTGCCGAACAAACGGCAAGCGCTGGCATGACCAACAATCAGGCGCTTCGCATTGCTGCCAGACGCATTGCCGGGTTTCTTGAGACGGACGAACAGACGCGCAGCATTCTGCGCGACATTTCACGCAGCATCTCCGGCATATCCCG
>JANMQE010000647.1:0-8741 GCA_031370195.1 Phyllobacteriaceae bacterium | reverse complement strand
CATAATTGCCTCGCGTGTTCCTTCGGGAAGGTCATGCCGGTCCATCCGGTTTGATGCGAAGGAGCTGGCTTCGGTGGGGGTGGACTAATGGAACCATCCTCTCCGGCCGAGACGGGTTCCCCCAAATTGTGCGGGGGATAGTTGGCTTGCGGAGACGCTTGTCGGCGAAAAGGCCCGGGGTCCAAAAATGACGGCGCCAATGCCGTTGCCCGTCAAGGCCACGGCCTCGGGGGTCCCGGCGCATGCAGGTGTCAGGCGAAAGCCTAAACATTTGCCCAGTTCGGTGGATACCGACCTGTCCGGGTGCTAAGTGCCAGACGTGCGGGGTGTGTGGCTTGTCACATACCTAAATTATCAGAGGCAGGACCACACACCCCGCTTCCCGTTCTTTGACAATGCCCGGCTCGCGCGCGGGGATAATGAATATTGCCAAAAATCGGCGGCGCGACGCGTGCTGCGGTCAGCAGTGCATTTTGCACGCAAGGCAAAAAGACCCGCACCGGATACCCGCATCTCCATGAACTGCTCCGAATGGACAAACTGTTGAAAGCTCACATCTAGACGCACTCTCTCGTCTGGCTTCACCCAATCTGAAACTAGCCACTTTACATATAATATTACTATTGCTAGCGTTGCTCATCGCCTGCTGGAGGAGAACTGCCAGGCGTTCAAATGGGAGAGACATCATGAATACGCTTCGTAAACTTGCGCTTGGCGCAAGCATGGCCGCGCTGTTGTCCAGCGCTGCCTTTGCCGACAAACTTGTCGTCGGCTTTTCACAGATCGGTTCGGAATCCGGCTGGCGCGCCGCTGAAACATCCGTGACCAAACAGCAGGCAGAATCGCGCGGCATCGAACTGAAATTCGCCGACGCACAGCAGAAGCAGGAGAACCAGATCAAGGCAATCCGCGGCTTTATCGCGCAAGGCGTCAACGCCATTTTGGTCGCGCCGGTAGTCGCCACAGGTTGGGACGAAGTGCTGACCGAAGCCAAGGAAGCCAAGATCCCGGTCATCCTTCTGGATCGCGGCGTCGATGCGCCGGAAGACCTCTATTTGACCTCCGTCGCCTCTGATCAGGTCAAGGAAGGCCGCGTTGCAGGCGAGTGGCTTGCAAAGACCGTTGGCGACAAGGAATGCAAGGTCGTCGAACTTCAGGGAACAGTAGGCTCGACCCCGGCGATCAACCGCAAGAAGGGCTTTGAAGAAGCCATCGCCGCCCACGCCAACATTTCCATCATCCGCAGCCAGACCGGCGATTTCACCCGCGCCAAGGGCAAGGAAGTCATGGAAGGTTTCCTGAAAGCCGAAAACGGCGGCAAGGGCATCTGCGCCATGTACGCACACAATGATGACATGGCCGTTGGTGGCATTCAGGCCATCAAGGACGCCGGTTTGAAGCCAGGCACCGACATTCTGGTTGCCTCGATTGACGCTGTGCCGGACATCTTCTCGGCAATGGCCGCCGGCGAAGCCAACGCCACCGTGGAACTAACTCCAAATATGGCAGGCCCCGCGTTTGACGCACTCGACGCATTCCTGAAAGATGGCACCATGCCAGCCAAGTTCATCATCACGGAATCCAAGCTCTACACGCCTGCAGACAATCCGCAGGGTGAATACGAAGCCCGCAAGGGCCTGGGTTACTGATCCATCCTTGCCCGCCGGTCTTTCATGCCGGCGGGTTCTTCTTGTTCAAATTCTCAAAAGCCGTAGGGTCGTCGTTGAGCCGGAGGGGACCATGCCTGAACCTGAAATTGTCCTGCATGCAAAGGGCGTCTGCAAGTCGTTCGCGGGCATACCGGCCTTGAACGATGTGGAGATTGCGCTGCATGCTGGCGAAGTTCACGCGCTTCTTGGTGAGAATGGTGCGGGCAAATCCACCCTGATCAAGATTTTGACAGGCGCTTACCGTCCGGACTCGGGCGAGATCTTTCTCGACGGCCATCCGGTCAAGCCGCGTGACACGCTGCACGCCCAAACTCTTGGCATCGGAACGGTCTATCAGGAAGTCAATCTCTTGCCGAACATGACAGTGTCGGAAAACCTGTTTGTCGGGCGGCAGCCGACACGTTTCGGGCAGGTGGACAAGAAAAACATGGACAGCCAGTCCCGCGAAATCCTGAAAAAATATGGTCTTGAGCTCGATGTCCGGGCTGATCTGGGCAGCTATTCGGTTGCCGTGCAGCAGATTGTTGCGATTGCGCGCGCTGTTGAATTGTCAGGAAAAGTTCTGGTGCTCGATGAGCCGACAGCAAGCCTTGATCGCCACGAGGTGGACGCGCTGTTTGATGTGGTGCGGGGCCTGAAAGCGCGGGGCATGGCAATCGTGTTCATCACGCATTTTCTGGATCAGGTCTTCGAGTTGGCCGACCGCGTCACCGTCTTGCGCAACGGGTCACTTGTGTCGTCACAGGCCATCCCGAAATTGAGCAGGACAGACGTCGTGCGCATGATGCTCGGCAAGGATGTCATTACCTACGGCTCGGCAATTGCTGGCGGTGAACGCGAAACTGGCGATGTGCTGGTGAAATTCGACAATTACGGCCTGAGCGGCAAAGTGCGCCCGTTCGGACTGGAAATCCACAAGGGCGAAGTTGTCGGCGTGGCCGGCCTTCTGGGATCGGGCCGTACTGAAATTGCGCGGCTGATGTTCGGCATTGACGCGGCTGACATCGGGCAAGCGACTGTCGATGGCAAGCGTGTTGCCCTTCGCCATTCCAGCGACGCCATCTCGCATGGGTTCGGATTTTGTCCCGAAGACCGCAAGGCCGACGGCATATTGGGCGATCTCTCCGTGCGCGAAAACATCATCATCGCGTTGCAGGGCAGCCTTGGTTGGCACCGCGCGTTGAACCACGACGAGCAGTCGGAAATCGCCGAAAAGTTCATCGAAGCGCTGGATATCCGCGCGGCGTCGAAGGACATGCCGGTGAAATTCCTTTCAGGGGGCAACCAGCAAAAGGTCATTTTGGCGCGCTGGCTGGCCACTGATCCGCGCTTCCTGATATTGGATGAACCAACGCGGGGCATCGATGTCGGCGCCCATGCGGAAATCGTCCGCATGATCAACCGGCTGCGCGACGATGGTCTGGCGCTGGTCGTCATTTCCTCCGAGCTTGATGAAATCGTCGCCTACAGTTCGCGCGTTGTGGTCATGCGCGACCGCGAGATGGTGGCCGAATTGCGCGGTGATCTGATTTCGCCTGCGACAATCGTTCAGGCCATAGCCGCCCAACCTGAGGGCATGCCCGCATGAACCGAATAGGCCTCTCCCGCCTCGTTAATCCGCAAACGATTGCGCTCATTGGCGTCCTGATTTTCAACTGGCTGCTTTTCCCTGGCTTCTTCAATGTCACATGGCAGGATGGCCGGCTTTTTGGCAGCGTCATTGATGTTATCAACCGCGGCGCGCCGGTTGCTATTCTCGCAATCGGCATGACCGCCGTCATCGCCACCAAGGGCGTTGACCTCTCCGTCGGTGCGGTGATGGCCGTCGCAGGCGCGGTTGCCGCGACGTTCGTCGAATCTGGCCAGCCTCTCGCCGTGGTGGTCGGTGCAGCCTTGCTCATCGGGTTGGTCTGCGGCCTCTGGAATGGCTTGCTGGTCGCGGTATTCGACATTCAGCCGATCATCGCCACGCTGGTGCTGATGGTCGCAGGACGGGGCATCGCGCAACTGATCACCGAGGGATCAATCGTGACCTTCAGCGATCCGGGTCTGATCTTTATTGGCACGGGTTCTCTCGCTGGCATTCCGATGGCAGCGGTGATCGCCGCCGCCTTGCTGATCATTGCGTATCTGCTGGTCAGAAAGACCGCGCTTGGACTTTTCATCGAGGCCGTTGGCGTCAACCGGTCCGCCGCCACTTACGCGGGCTTGCGCAGCAAGGCCCTTTTGATCGCCATTTACGCATTCAGCGGCTTGTGCGCCGCCATCGCAGGCATCATCGCGGCAGCCGACATCCGCGGCGCAGACGCCAACAATGCGGGTTTGTGGCTTGAGCTGGACGCAATCCTTGCCGTGGTCATCGGCGGCACATCGCTGCTCGGGGGCAGGTTTTCCATTCCCCTGTCTGTCCTTGGAGCGGTTATCATACAGGCCATGAACACAGGGATACTGGTCTCCGGGTTCAGGCCGGAGTTCAATCTGATCGTCAAAGCCGGTGTCATCATTCTCATCCTTGTCATTCAATCGCCCAAGGCAGCCATGTTTTTCAGCTTCAACATATCATCTGTGCGCAAAGGGCAACGAGCGCCATGAACCCGAGATTCCGTCCGCTTGCCGCGACCGCAGCCATTTTCCTGATTGCCTACGCCGTTTGCGTTTTTCAGTTTCCAGCGATGTGGTCGACGCGGGTGCTCGGCAATTTCCTGACGGACAACGCTTTCCTTGGCATTGCAGCAGTCGGCACAACCTTCGTAATTTTGTCCGGAGGCATTGACCTTTCTGTGGGGGCCGTGATCGGGTTTACCGGCGTGCTGCTGGCGATCCTGATTTCGTGGTTCAACATCCATCCTCTGGCAGCGTTTGCCATTGTTCTCATCGTCGCGGCGGGTTTTGGAGCGGCGATGGGGGCGGTGATTCACTTCCTTGAAGTGCCGCCGTTCATTGTCACATTGGCTGGAATGTTTCTTGCGCGCGGGGCAGCGTCGGTTCTCACACAAGATTCCATTCCGATCGATCACAGTTTCTACAGTGCGGTTTCGACCTTTTACCTGAAAATGCCCGGCGGCGGCCGCATCAGCCTGATTGGCGGCACGATGGTGCTGATATTTGTGATCGGCGCCATCATTGCGCACCGTACCAAGTTCGGCTCCTACGTTTATGCCCTTGGCGGCAACGCAACTTCCGCGTCGCTGATGGGCGTGCCGGTCGGTAGAACGACCATCGCGGTCTACGCCGTTGCCAGCTTTTTGAGTGGATTGGCCGGAATTGTGTTTTCGCTTTACACGTCGGCAGGATATCCACTCGCTGCTGTCGGCGTTGAGCTTGATTCGATTGCCGCCGTGGTCATCGGCGGCACGTTGCTGACCGGCGGGTATGGATTCATGTTCGGGACATTCATTGGCGTGATGCTGCAAGGTCTGGTGCAAACCTACATCGTGTTTGATGGTACGCTCTCAAGCTGGTGGACCAAGATTGTCATCGGCGCGCTGTTGTTCGTTTTCATCATTCTCCAGCGGCTGGTCTTTTCATCGACGCCGTCCCGGGTGTTCCTGTTCCGGAAACGGGAAGCATGAGCGAACCCGGCAGTCTGCTCCGCAATCTGACCGGGCGGGCGACAGCGCGAAATTTTCATTCCTATGTCATATCCGAAATCGGAATCGGCATTGTGTCCGGCAGGTTTCCGGTAGGATCAGTGTTGCCGAATGACGCCTTGATGATGGTTCAGTACGGCGTCTCGCGCACCGTTCTGCGGGAAGCACTGAAGACGCTCGAGGCAAAAGGTCTGGTTGAGGCCAAGCCCAAGGTTGGCACACGGGTCTCGCCGCGCAGCCGCTGGAACCTGTTCGACGCGCAGGTCCTGGCGTGGCATTTCAATGCGGGTCCTGATCAGGCGTTCCTCGCAAGCCTTGCTGACGTCCGGCTGGCGCTTGAAACCAAGGCGGCGGAACTCGCTGCGGTGCGGCGTTCGGCTGACCATGTTCGCACCCTGCATTACTGGGTCAACCAGATGGAAAATTCCATCGATTCAACAGAGAATTTCGCACTCGCCGATCTTGAACTGCATCGCACCATCGCCGAGGCCTCGCAGAACCCGTTCATGCGCTCCATTGGCGGCATCGTTGAATTGTCACTGGCGGCAACCTTCAAGGATATCGCGCCGGAGGCCGGGCATGAAATGTTCGCATCGGCGGTACAGGTGCACCGTGACATCGTTCTTGCAATCGAGGCCCGAGATCCCGACGCAGCGCACCGTGCCATGCGCCGGGCCATCAAGGGTTCAGTTGGCGGCAAACAGATATGATGCGGTTGTCTGCGGTATCAGGATGCTGACTGCGTGAATTCCGCCAGTATCGCCTTTGTGTGCTCGCCGATCATAGGCGCTGCGCGGCTGCGATGTGGCCGCACGCCGTTGATCGTGATCGGGCACGCTGTGGTGCGCACTTGTGTGCCGTCGTCGCGCGAGACGGTCTGCAACATGTCGAGCCGTTTGAACGCCTCGCTCTCCAGCATCGACGGCCAATCCAGCACCTCGGCGCACCATGCATCAGCCGCTTGAAGAATTCCTAGCCAATGCGCCAGCGGTTTGGCTTTCAAATGATCGGCAATCTTCCGCTTGATTGGATCACGCGCCGTGAAGGCGTCCTTGGCGGCAAGTCCCTCGATTGAAGGAAGACCGATGAGTTTCCCGAGCCGGTCGAGCGGCGTCATGGCCAGCGCCAGCCAGCCATCGGCGCATTCATAAACGCCGTATGGCGCGGAGAGATAGGCGTGCGCATTGCGGAATTCCGAGCGTCCCGGAATGCGTCCGCCGTCATTCAAATGCGTCGTCAAAACCTCAAACTGAAAATCGAGCAGCGCTTCCAGAAGGCTTGTCTCAACATGCGCACCCTTGCCGGTGCGCCCGCGCCGGACGAGCCCGGCCAGCAGGCCCTGCACGATGGCATTGCCAGCTAAAAGATCTGCCACCGCCAATCCGAACGGAACCGGGCCCTGATCAGCGTCGCCATTCAGCCACATTAGTCCGGAGCGCGCCTGTGCCAGCAGATCCTGCCCCGGCAGATCGCGCCATGGCCCATCGCCGCCATAGCCGGTGATCGACGCGTAGACGATGCCCGGATTGAGCGCACGAACAGTTTCATAATCGAGTCCCAACCGCTCAATCACGCCGGGGCGGAAATTCTGGATGATGACGTCGGCTTTTGCGACGAGCTTGCGAATGGAAGCCAGATCATCAGGATTTTTGAAGTCCGCGGCAAAGCTCTCCTTGCCGCGGTTGATGGCGTGGAAGAGCGTTGAATCCCCGCCGATTTCAGTGTCCGTCAAATACAGCCGTCTGCAAAGATCCCCGCCATCCGGCCGTTCGATCTTGATCACCCGTGCGCCAAGATCGCCCATTCGCAACGCCGCGAACGGACCAGACAGAAACTGCGCCATGTCAAGCACAAGCACGCCGTCAAGCAGGGCTCCACTGTCATTGGTATCGCGCAGTTGCTCTGCCTGTTGTTGCATCAATCAGACCTCCGTCGGTGCCAGTTTTTCCGCCTGGCGGTAGCGCACGGTCTGCAAATGCTCGCAGTAGAGCACCAGTTCGCCTTCGCCCTTGAACACTTCGTACGAAGCCTTGGTCAGCCCCATGTCCTTGTATTTCGGTTCCTTGGAAAGATTGGTGCGGATGGTATAAATCGTCTCGCCGATAAAGGTCGGCTTGATGAAACGCAGCCTGTCGTAGCCGTAGGAAAACGCGTTCACACAATTGGTTGCAACAAGCCCAAGCCCTGCGGAAAACACGAAGGCGCCGGCCACCAGCCGCTTGCCGAAAATCCCTTCGCGCTCGGCAAACATCTGGTCGCCGACATAAGGGTGCATGTCGAGCACAAGCGCATTGAATTGCATGGACTCGCCTTCTGAAATGGTCCGTCGCAGCGAGCGGATTTTGTGACCGATTGCGAAATCCTCATAGAACCAGTTTTCCGCATTCCAGACAGGCAAAGCCGCGTGAGCTTCCGGCATATCGGTTGGGTGCGTCGACTGCACGCCAACGGTCGGCGCAAATGCGGCTTCGCTCATAATATCAAAGCCTCCAGATGCGCTTGGCGTTACCGGACAAAAGCGCGATTTTCTCCGCAGCGGAACAGCCATCAATCAGTGCATGTGTCGCCGCGACCCAAGTGGATAGTGACGAGCCCAGCGTCACCACCGGCCAGTCACCGCCCCAGACGCATCGACCCCAGCCAAAGGCATTGATGGCGTGCTCCACATACGGACGAAGATCATCCACAGTCCATGTCGCCGCATCGCCATAGGCGGACACTCCGGAAATTTTCACCGCCACATTCGGGCGTTTGGCAATCTCCGAGATATGGCCGGCCCACGGCTCGAACGCCTTGTCCTTGATGCCCGGCACGCCGCAATGATCAAGCACAAACTGGACGTCAGGCGCACGGTCGGCGAGCGCGATGGCAAGCGGTATCTGTCGCGGCAACACACACAGGTCAAACGGCAAGTCTGTGCCGGACAAGCGTTTGACGTTGTCGCGGAACACAGACGTCGTTGACAATTCGTCCGGCATGACATGCAGCACCCTGCGCAAACCTTTGACCGCTTTGTTTTGCAGCGTCCGCTCCAGCATTGCAGAAAAATCGCCACTCTCGGGGCGGCAAGACGAAATCGCCCCGATCACCACTCCGCCGGGGCGCGCCGTTAAGCCTTCGACCATCTGTGTTTCCGCCTCAATGTCAGCTTCAGCCACATCCACTTCCATGTGCAGCGCCGCTGCGATACCGCAGCGCCTGGCCTCCAATTCGTACACCTCCAATGGATAATCGCGACGCAGCGGCTCAAAGCCTGCAAGCCACGGATAGCTCAGTCTGCCCATGTCAATGACATGCAAATGCGTGTCGATAATGCCCGAAATCTGGTTGGTCATGCTGCGCTCCTCCCGAACGCTCATGAATTTATATATGACCAACACAAATCATATGTAAATAGTCAATTTGTGGGTAAAGATTTGATCCCTGTGAAATGACAGGTGGTCAGGCCTGCGATATCTCGAAATCGTCAGTCTCGATCCCG
>JANMQE010000603.1:0-3019 GCA_031370195.1 Phyllobacteriaceae bacterium | reverse complement strand
TCAGCAAACTCAAGCACCATCACATGCGGCTCGAACCGGATGCTGACGAGTTCCCGAAGTCTGTCATCCAAGATGGGCATCCCACATCTCCTGAATTTCTTGGCGGTGTAATTGGATTTGTTCTATCAGTTCCTTGATTTCAGCGCTATTGAAACCGCGATTTCTGGCGACCTTGAGGTCCGACAACCAGATTTTCGTCGTCCGCTCGGCGCAGTCGATATGGATATGCCGGGGCTCGTTGCCTTCATGGCTCCAGAAATAGAACCGGCAGTTCCGCCAGCGGAAGACTGTTGGCAATGGAGAAATTCCTTAGGCCGGTAGCATGTAACGTCTCTCAGCCGATTTGTTCACGCCGCGGGCGGTTTTGCAACCTTTGGTTATCAAAAATCATAAACAAACTATTTTGCATCTCCCACACAGCGGCATGTCGCAGTGAACGCGCCGTCAACACGGACGTTCGTGCGAACCCAATCTCGCAGGTCATCTTGCTCATCGGAGCAAACCTTCTTGTAGCCTCGTTCGCACAACGCACCCTGCACAAAGCGGCCAGCGTCGAACCATTGGCAATTCCCGGAATGCAGAACCACGTAGTTCTCACGAAGGCTTTTGGCAACATTCAAGACGAAGCCATTGGGGTTTGACTTCAGCCAGTCACAAAAGTCCGCATCATCCGAGAAAAGTACGGCCATCAACAAATCCTCTACAACGGCATCGTGTCATGCTTCTTCCATGGCTGCCGCTTATCCTTCTTCCTCAGCGCCGCAAACGCCCGCGCGATCCGCTTGCGGCTCGAATGCGGCATGATCACTTCGTCGATAAACCCGCGTTCCGCCGCCACGAACGGGTTGGCGAACCGCGCCTCATAGTCCTTGGTCCGCGCCGCGATCTTGTCCTTGTCGCCGAGTTCCGAGCGGTACAAAATCTCAACCGCGCCCTTCGCGCCCATCACGGCGATTTCGGCTGTCGGCCAAGCGTAATTTACATCAGCGCCGATGTGCTTGGAGGCCATCACGTCGTAGGCGCCGCCATAGGCCTTGCGGGTGATCAGCGTCACCATCGGCACAGTTGCCTGTGAGTAGGCGAACAGCAGCTTCGCCCCATGCTTGATGACGCCGCCGAATTCCTGCGCCGTGCCGGGCAGGAAGCCGGGCACGTCCACCAGCGTCAGTATCGGTATGTTGAACGCATCGCAGAAGCGCACGAATTTCGCCGCCTTGCGCGCTGAATCAATGTCCAAAACCCCCGCCAGCACCATCGGCTGGTTGGCGACGACGCCGACCGTCTGTCCCTCGATGCGGATGTAGCCGGTCAGGATCGAGCGGGCAAACGCCTCCTGCACCTCGAAGAAATCGCCCTCGTCGGCAATGGCGTGGATCAGTTCCTTCATGTCATAGGGCTTGTTGGCGCTGTCGGGAATCAGCGTGTCGAGCCGCATTTCTATCCGCTCCGGCTCGTCAAAGAAGGGCCGCACCGGTGCCTTCTCGCGGTTGTTCAGCGGCAGAAAGTCAAACAGGCGACGGATTTGCTCAAGCGTCTCGACATCATTGTCATAAGCGCCATCGGCCACCGACGACTTGGTCGTATGCGTCACCGCTCCGCCCAGCTCTTCTGCCGTGACAATCTCATTCGTGACGGTTTTTACTACGTCCGGTCCGGTCACAAACATGTAGCTCGTGTCGCGCACCATGTAGATGAAATCGGTGAGGGCAGGGGAATACACCGCGCCGCCTGCGCAAGGCCCCATGATCACCGAGATTTGCGGCACGACACCGGAAGCCTCGGCATTGCGGCGAAACACTTCGGCATAGCCGGCCAGCGAATCGACACCTTCCTGAATGCGCGCCCCGCCGCTGTCATTCAACCCGATCAGCGGCGCACCATTCTTCACCGCCATATCCATGATCTTGCAGATCTTCTTCGCATGGGTTTCTGACAGTGAGCCGCCCAGCACAGTGAAATCCTGCGCGAACACATAGGTCATGCGCCCGTTGATGGTGCCCCAGCCGGTGACCACGCCATCGCCCGCGATCTTCTGGTCAGCCATGCCGAACTCTGTCGCCCGGTGGGTGACAAACATGTCGAATTCTTCAAACGAGCCCTCGTCCAAGAGCACATCCAGCCGCTCGCGCGCCGTCAGCTTGCCCTTGGCATGCTGCGCATCAATGCGCGCCTGCCCGCCGCCCATTCGCGCCTGCTCGCGCCGCGCTTCCAGCTGTTCCAGCATCTCGTGCATGGAGCCCTCCCGTCCCGGATATGTTTTGCCGGGAAGCTAGTGGAAATGCGCGGGCGAAGGAAGGGCAGGCGGATAAGTCATAAGTCTTGGAAAGTCTGGCTGGGGCGCCAGGGATCGAACCTGGGAATGGCGGAATCAAAATCCGCTGCCTTACCGCTTGGCTACGCCCCAAAACAGGAAATTCCGCTCCATTTGCGAAGCGGTTCGCGGTCTATAATAGGGCACCAATGCCATTGCAACAGCACCGCGCCCAAGTTTCATGCGCTCATTGCCGCATTTGCCCGATAGTGGTTCCAAGCGGAATGTTTTTCTGCCAAACGCCAGTCCCGCTGGATTCCGTTTCGCTTGTCCGGCGTCTGCCGCATTGGCCAACCTGTCATTGACACTGCGGTAAATGCTAAACGATGCACCACAAATTGCCCGTTGGGCCAAGGCGTTTTGACGTCAGCATTCAGGACATGACATGAGCGACCGCAATCTCACCCACCTCAAACGGCTTGAAGCCGAGGCCATCCATATTTTCCGCGAGGTTGCGGCAAATTTCGATAAGCCGGTGATGCTCTATTCCATCGGCAAGGATTCGTCGGTGCTGCTGCACCTGGCGATGAAGGCCTTTTATCCGGCCAAGCCTCCGTTTGCGTTCCTGCATGTGGATACGACCTGGAAATTCCGCGAAATGATCGAGTTCCGCGACGAAACCGCAAAGCGGCTCGGCATTGATCTGATTGTCCATATCAATCAGGACGGCGTGCGCGATGGGATCAATCCGTTCGATCATGGGTCAAG
>JANMQE010000573.1:0-3779 GCA_031370195.1 Phyllobacteriaceae bacterium | reverse complement strand
TTTGCCATGATCGGGACGTGCGCGAGGCGGTTGCCGACAGGGTGATTGACGTTTCCGCCTTTTCACCGCGCCGGGCTGCTGCATGACAAGACTGTCAGAGCAGCCGCTGATCCACGAAAACGCGAAAGTCACCGATTGCGTTCTTGGCCGCTATACGGAAGTTGCTGAACGAACCCGACTGAGCGAGGTCACATTTGGCGACTATTCCTACATCATGGAAGACGGCTCGGTTTGGTGCGCCGCAATCGGCAAGTTCGCCAATATCGCATCGGCAGTCCGCATCAATGCCACCAACCATCCGGTATGGCGCCCGACACTTCATCACTTCACCTATCGCGCCGCGGACTACTGGCCGGATGGGGACATGGACAATGACTTTTTCACATGGCGACGCAACAACAAGGTCGTCATCGGTCACGACGTGTGGATCGGCCATGGCGCGACCATTTTGCCCGGCGTGAAAGTCGGCAACGGCGCTGCCATTGGGGCCGGTGCAGTCGTGTCAAAGGATGTCGAACCCTACATGATCGTCGGCGGCGTCGCGGCCAAACCGATCAGGGAGCGCTTTCCCCGCAAAGCTGCGGAAGACTTGCAGAAATTGGCTTGGTGGGATTGGGACCACGCCACCCTGCGCATGGCACTGCCTGACTTCCGCTCGTTAGCCGTCGAAGAATTCATCAACAAATACAGAAACTTGAATCAAACAAAAACTGTGTAGCTAAGCTGGCTGTGTAATTCTGCTGTCATAAATCGAGCCTTAAAGACTCCCCTGAAGTCGAAGTTCGCACATCACGCGGGCGCGGTTTGAGGAGTAAGGTTCATGCTTGAGCTTCGTGGCGTTACCCGTCGTTTCGGCCAAAAAATCGCCGTGGACAATGTCAGCATGACGATCCCGCAAGGGCAGATGGTCGGCATCATCGGCCGGTCCGGAGCGGGGAAATCCACGGTGCTGCGCATGATCAATCGTCTTGCCGAAACCTCGAACGGAACAATTCATTTCCTTGGCAAGGAAATATCGGGTCTCGGCGGCTCCTCGCTGCGCGAATGGCGGCGTGACTGCGCGATGATTTTCCAGCAGTTCAATCTCGTACCGCGTCTGGACGTTCTCACAAATGTACTGCTTGGACGTTTGAACCATCGTTCGACACTTTTGTCTGTTCTCAACATGTTCACCCGGGAAGAGCGCATCGATGCCATTCGTGCTCTGGAACGCCTTGGCATTGAACAGGCAGCATTGCAGCAGGCGGGCACGCTCTCCGGTGGTCAGCAGCAGCGCGTCGCCATTGCCCGCGCCTTGATGCAGAAGCCCAAAATGCTGCTCGCCGACGAGCCGATTGCGTCCCTTGATCCGATGAATGCCAAGATCGTGATGGACGCACTCGCTGATATCAACAGCCGCGAAGGCATCACCGTGATCACCAACCTTCACACGCTCGACACCGCCCGCCAATATTGCGGCCGCATCATCGGCATGGCGCAGGGCGTGGTCGTTTTCGACGGATCGCCCGCTCAGCTGAACGACGATGCCGTCCGCACGATCTACGGGACGGACGCTTCGGGCAATGGAATTGACGAAAACCTGACGTCAACCGCCATCCGCACAGTCAAACCGCGCCGCGCGAAGGCTCCGAAAATTCCGAAATCCACCGGCTTGCCGGAACTGGCCATGGCAAACGCCTGAACCGCCAGGATCGAGAGCCCGCGTCAAGGGCAGCTTGAGACCCCCCTCAACCCAAAGCACCCGGCAAGACCGGGACCACAGGGAGATTACGACATGTTGAAGAAAGCCCTCCTCAGCGCCGTTGCGCTGATCTCGCTCGCCGGTGCCGCCATGGCGGAAGACCTGAAGGAATTCCGCGTAGGCATCCTCGGCGGCGAAAACGAAGCCGACCGGTTGCGCAATTTCCAGTGCCTGGTCGAAAAACTGCCGGCAGCCATCGGCGTTGAAAAAGTGTCACTGTTCCCCGCTGCCGATTATGATGGCGTGGTCCAAGGCTTGCTCGGCGGCACGCTCGATTACGCCGAACTTGGTGCATCCGCTTTTGCCAAGGTCTATCTCGCCAAGGCCGACGCCGTAGAACCTATCCTGACCACCGTACAGACCGACGGCTCGACGGGTTACTACTCGATCATGGTTGCCCGCAAGGACAAGGGCTACACCAAACTTGAAGACCTCAAGGGCAAGAAGCTCGGCTTTGCCGATGCAGATTCAACTTCGGGCTACCTCGTCCCGCTGGTGACATTGCCGGCCGCGATCGGCGGCGTTTCTGTGAAGGACTATTTCTCCGAGACCGGCTTTGGCGGCGGCCACGAAAACCTCGTGCTTGAAGTGCTCAAAGGCACGTATGATGCAGGCACAACATGGGGCTCGGGCGTTGGCGAATTCAAGGAAGGCTACACCTCCGGCAATCTTCGCAAGATGGTAGACAAGGGCGTCCTCAACATGGATGATCTTGTTGAATTGTGGCGTTCCCCGCTCATCCCGAACGGCCCGATCGTCGTTCGCACCAGCCTCAACGCCGACATGAAAACCAAGTTCAAGGAGTTCATGGTTGGCCTGCCGAAGTCCGATCCTGCATGCTTCAAGGCGATCCAGGGCGGCGATTTCACTGGCTTCACCGACGTGACCGTCGATTTCTACAAGCCGATCATCGACGCCCGCAAGTCAACCATAGGCGGCTGATTTTCCCACTTGCCAAGCCGCTGCCCGGATACACCGGGTGGCGGCGTTTTTCATGAAAACTGGCTTCGGGACCAACGCCGTGAACATGATGACAGCACCGAAAGACCTGATCGACAAAAGCCGCGACATAGAACGGCATTGGAATGAGCTCGCGCGTCAGAAACGGCTGTACAGCTTCGGCGGGTTTGCGCTTTTCCTGGTCGCGCTTTCGGGCTCGTTGTGGTTTGCCAATGAAACCAATTCCGGCAAGTTTTTTGAACGGTTGCCCTACCTGCTCGACTTTCTGCAGGACCTTGTACCCGATGACGCCCGCGAAGTGTGGCGCGCGCTGTTCGACCTGCCCTCACCGTATGACGACGGAAGCCAGAAATACAATTACCCCGAAGGCCGCCACTATTTGACCGACGGTTTTTACGTGCCGGAATACATCTACAAGATGGTGGAAACGCTCAACATAGCGCTTCTGTCCACCGTCATCGGCTTTCTGTTCGGTTTCGCCTTTTGCTTTCTCGCTGCCCGCAATCTGACGAGCAATCCATGGCTGCGCGGCGCGGTGCGCCGCGTCATGGAACTGTTCCGCGCTTTCCCGGAAGTGGTTTTGGCGGGCTTCTTTCTCGCTGTCTTTTCACTTGGACCCATCCCGGCCATCATCGCGGTGTCGATCCACACCATTGGCGCACTCGGCAAGATGTATTTCGAAGTCGTCGAGAATGCCGACATGAAGCCCGATGAGGGATTACGTGCCGTCGGCGCCAATTGGATCGAGCGTGTCTGGTTCGGCATGGTGCCGCAGGTCATGCCCAATTTCATGAGCTATTTTCTGATGCGTTTTGAAATCAATGTCCGCGCATCCACCATCATCGGCGCGGTCGGCGGCGGCGGTATCGGCGAACTTCTGCGATTGTCCATCGGTCAGGGTCATGAGGCCAAGACGCTCGCCATCGTGTCATTGCTGCTTGTGACCATTATCGCTGTCGATCAGTTTTCCGCCTGGCTGCGTGGCCGCCTCGTTGGCGTGCAGCTCACCGGCCAGCATTGAGGAGCGGGACATCATGACCATCACAACCGGCGCGCACGCCTACGAAACCCGCTTCCC
>JANMQE010000560.1:0-2764 GCA_031370195.1 Phyllobacteriaceae bacterium | reverse complement strand
GTCAGCGCGATAACCTCGGTGCGTTTGGCCAACTCGGCACTATAGGCCTTCAGCTCGGCGCGGACCGTCTTGTAGGCCTCGACGACATCGTCCTGCGTGCCATCGACGAGATGCAGCAGCGCGCGGCAACGCTCGACATGGCCGAGGAAGCGCGTGCCGAGGCCGGCGCCCTCATGCGCGCCTTCGATCAGGCCGGGAATATCGGCCATCACGAACTCGCGGCCATCGGAGCCGGCGCCGACGCCGACGACACCGAGGCCGGGATGCAGCGTGGTGAAGGGATAGTCGGCGATCTTCGGCTTGGCCGCGGTGACCGCCGCCAGGAAGGTCGACTTGCCGGCATTGGGCAGGCCGACCAGGCCGGCATCGGCGATCAGCTTTAGCCTGAGCCAGATGTTGAGCTCTTCGCCCGGCAGGCCGGGATTGGCGCGGCGCGGCGCCTGATTGGTCGAAGTCTTGAAATGCTGGTTGCCAAAACCGCCATTGCCGCCCTTGGCGAGCAGATAACGCTGGCCGACCACGGTCAGGTCGCAGATCAGCGTTTCATTGTCTTCCTCGTAAACTTCCGTGCCGGCCGGAACCTTGAGGATCACATCGGGAGATTTGCCGCCGGCCAGATTGCGGCCCATGCCATGCATGCCGGTCTTGGCTTTGAAATGCTGCTGGTAGCGATAGTCGATCAGCGTGTTGAGCCCGTCCACAGCCTCGACCCAAATGTCGCCGCCCTTGCCGCCATCGCCGCCATCCGGTCCGCCAAACTCGATGAACTTCTCGCGCCGAAACGATACGGATCCCGCGCCGCCGTCTCCGGACCTGATATAGACTTTCGCCGTGTCGAGAAATTTCATGCCTGTGCTTTCGATTTTCCGCAGGCATTACAGCAATTGCGCGATCAGGCATAGTTTCTTGGATCCTAAATCTGTCCAATCGCCTTTTGCCATGCCCTATGCCAGTAGCGAAGTTCTTTGGCGTTGAACACGCGCGGGACGGTCAGCTTGGAGATTGTCTCAGAGCTCGGATAAAGGTTCTTGTCTTCCCTCAATACAGGGTCAACCATTTTGATGGCTTCAGCGTTGGCTGTTGCAAAGCCTGTTTCATTGGCGGCAGCCGCTGCAATTTCCGGGCGCATCATGAAGTCGAGAAATTTTACGCCTGCTTCGGGGTTCGGCGCATCAGCGGGCACCGCAAGCAAATCGAAATACATCAACGCACCTTCCTTCGGCAGCCGGTAGTCGATCTTGAACGTTTGCTTGGATTCAGCAGCGCGCAAGGATGCAACGCGCGCATCGCCCGAGAAACCAAGTGCAAGGCAATAGTCGCCCGCCGCCAAACCGTTGAAATATTCAGATGAATGGAATTTGCGGACGCTCGGGCGGATTTTGGTGATCAGCGCTTCGGCTTCACTTATCTCTGCGTCCGTGGCGGTGTTTGGATTTTTGCCGAGATAAATGAGTGCGCTGCCCAATACCTGCTCGCCATCATCCAACATGACGACGCCGCATGTGGCAAACTTGGAGACAATTTCGGGATTGAACAGCATCGCCCATGAATCCACCGGCGCATCGGGCATTATCTCGTTGATTTTGTCGACATTGAATATCACGCCGGTCGTGCCCCACATCCAAGGCACTCCATGGAGGCCCTGCGGGTCCACTTTGGTGAGTTGTTCTGCAATGCCAACGTCGATGTTTTTCATGTTTGGCAGTTTGGCGGCGTCAAGTGGTGCCCAGACCTTGGCACCCAGTTGGCGGGCAAAATGGGGTGACAGGTTGGGGGTCACCACATCATATCCGCTTTTGCCGGTCAGCAGCTTGGTCTCAACAATGTCATTGTTGTCAAACACGTCATAGACGACTTTTGTGCCGGTCTCCTTCGTAAAGGCTTCGATGGTCTTGGCACCGAAATAGTCGGACCATGAGTAAAGGTGCAGCTCATCAGCCTTGGCCGCAGCGCCGGTGAGAACGCAACTTGTGACCAGAATCATCTTGAGTTTGGACATGCTTGTCTCCTTCAGTCTACGCGGCGTTCGCCGGCAACAGTCTTGCCGGGGATTTGATTGCAATTTCCGGATAGAGATCGAAACGCCGATCGCGGAAAACGCCCCAGGTGCGGCGGGCCTCGGCGATTTCGTTCAGATTGAATTCGGCGGTTATAATACCCTCGCTGACACGATCTGCCTCGGCCAGTTTAGCACCGGTGAAATCAGCGATGAACGACGAGCCATAAAATGAAACGCTGCAACTTTCACCCCGCTCTATGCCAATCCGGTTGGCGGCGATTAACGGCGTCAGGTTTGCGCCTGCATGGCCCTGCATCACGCGCTGCCAGTGATCGCGGGAATCCCATGACGGGTTGGATGGCTCTGAGCCGATGGCGGTCGGATAGATCAAAACTTCTGCGCCCTTCAGCACCATCGCGCGGGCAGATTCCGGAAACCATTGGTCCCAGCATATCCCGGCTCCGATTTTGCCGACAGCCGTTTCGTGCACGATGAAGCCAGTATCGCCTTCATCGAAGTATAGTTTTTCACTGTATCCCGGCGCGTCGGGGATATGGCTTTTGCGATAGGCTTTTGAAACCTGACCGTCGGCATCCACCATGACCAATGAATTGAAATGGCGCGTGCCGTCTTTTTCAAACAGTGAAACCGGCAGTACAACGCCAAGCTCTCTGGCAAGGCTTGCAAAGCGGCTGATTGTTGAATGACCCTCAAGCGGCTTGGCCCGCGCCAGATGTTTCCTGTCCGCATCCATGCAAAAATATA
>JANMQE010000321.1:0-1771 GCA_031370195.1 Phyllobacteriaceae bacterium | reverse complement strand
GACGGCATCAAGACGGCAACAAGTGTTGCCGCTGACAGCGCGAACAGTGTCATCAAGGGTGTCCAGATACTGGCTCCCAAGTTCAAAGCTGGTCTGGCCAATTCTGCACGGGCACGCGCTATCGACGATATGACGGGCCGGAATTTTCTTGGCGTGTCTTGACCGGAGGGCATTTCAAACATGTCCAAAATTCAATATCAGTCTTCCCTTCAAGGATGCCGACATGTTTGGCAAGCGAGGCTTTATGGCGACCACAGACAAATCAGCATTGGGCATCAACACGCGCCTTGCCCATGACGGCTACGATCCGCGCGAATATCACGGCTTCGTCAACCCGCCCGTGGTTCACGCTTCGACGGTGCTGTTTCCTGACGCCGCCACCATGGAAAGTCGGAACCAGAAATATACCTATGGCACACGCGGCACCACAACGACGACAGCACTGGAAGAAGCGATCAATCTGCTCGAAGGCTCTGCCGACACGATCCTTGTGCCGTCCGGACTCGCCGCTGTCACAGTGCCCTTGCTGTCGTTCCTCTCCGCTGGCGATCATTTGCTGATTGTCGATTCGGTCTACCATCCAACCCGCCGTTTTGCTGATACAATGTTGAAAAGGCTTGGCGTCGAGGTCGAATACTATCCGTCAGACGTAGGCGCGGGCATTGCGTCCCTGATGAAGCCCAATACCACCCTCGTGTTCACCGAATCGCCAGGTTCCAACACATTTGAAATGCAGGACATCCCGGCCATTGCCAGAGCTGCCCATGCGGGCGGCGCTACTGTCATGATGGACAACACTTGGGCAACGCCGTTGTTTTTCAAGCCGTTGGACCATGGCGTTGACATTTCGATTCATGCGGCAACCAAATATCCGTCCGGCCATTCGGATGTACTGATGGGCACGGTTTCGGCAAATGCGCGCTGTGCTCACCAGCTTCGCGAGAGTTTCATCACGCTTGGCACCTGTGTGGGACCGGACGACGCCTACCAGATCCTGCGCGGCCTGCGCACAATGGGCATCCGCCTTGAACGCCATCAGCAAACCACGTTGGCTCTGGCGCAATGGCTGGAGACCGACAGCCGCGTCGCCCGCGTTCTGCACCCTGCTTTGCCGTCTTTCCCCGGCCATGACCTGTGGAAGCGGGATTTCTGCGGCTCGTCTGGCATTTTCTCCATCGTGCTGAACGGCGGCGGCAAAAAGCAAGCGCATGCCTTCCTCGACGCGCTCAAAATCTTCGGCCTCGGCTACTCCTGGGGCGGCTATGAGAGCCTAGCCATCCACGTCTGGCTCGGCGACCGCGTGCATTCAAAAGCGCCGAGTGAGGGACCGGTTATTCGATTGCAGATCGGGCTGGAGGATGCGGTGGATTTGAGGGCGGATATCGAGCGCGGGTTGGCGGCGGGGTTTGGGTGAAGAATCATTTTGACTGAAGGAACACCGAAAGTCTGTCCAAGTCAGCACGCAGTAGCGCCGGAGCCAAAATTGTCTCGTCTGCCAGTTCAAGCACGCGTCTGAAGTCGATTGCACTGCCATATGAATTTCGTTCACGGTGCCGGAAAGCACGCAACGTATCGATTGTTTCCGCGGATTCAGCAGACAGAACTGCTGGCCGGGTGTCTCCGAACGGGTGGCTCATGCGCAATATGAGTAACCGATGCCATGAGCCGGTCTTTTCAATGGGATACTTGTCAATCTGCTTTGAAACAAGCACCAGAATTCGCTCGCAACCGCCGTAAATTTTCTCAACAGCCGACGCCACTCCCTGCACCG
>JANMQE010000526.1:0-3395 GCA_031370195.1 Phyllobacteriaceae bacterium | reverse complement strand
CGCCCGGAAACCGGCGTCAGCCCGAGCGTGTTTGACATGATGAGAATGAGGATCAACCCCCACCAGAAGATCGGCATTGAATAGCCGGTCAGCGCCACGCCCATCAGCGTTTGATCATAAATGCCGCCACGCCGTGCCGCCGCGATCACGCCCGCCGGAACGCCAAGAATAACGGCGAACAGCATCGCGCACAGCGAAAGTTCCAGCGTCGCCGGGAACAGCTTGAGAAACTCTTCGAGGATAGGCGTTTTGGAAACCAGCGACACGCCGAAGTCGCCATGCAAAATGCCCCACACATAATCAAAAAACTGTTTCCAGACCGGCTGATCCAGCCCCATCTCGTGGCGCAAGAATTCAAGCCGCTCAGGATCAATGCCGCGCTCACCGCGCCGGACCTCGATCGGGTCTCCGGGCACAAGCCGGATCATCACGAAAGTGATGAACATCAGTGCGATGAATGTCGGCACCGTAAGCGCCAAGCGCTTCAGCAAATAGGTAAACATGGTCCCCGCCTCTCAAAAGAATCAGGGCAGGGTTTCCCCTGCCCTGATCATTGCGGGTTATTCAGCGACGTCGACGTTCTGGAACTCATGCGCTCCGAAAGGCGAGACCTTGTAGCCGGTCACGCCCTTGCGAATGGGCTCAAACACGGTGGAATGCGCGATGTTCATCCACATGACCTGATCATGATGGATCTTCTGCATTTCCTGATAGAGCTTCGTCCGCTCGGCCTGGTCAGTCAGCGTGCGCGCCTTCATCATGTCTTCGTTGAATTTGGCATCGCACATTTTCGACAGGTTCTGCCCGGCCGGCTTTCCGTCCTTGTCGCATCCGGCAAGGAAGAAGAAATTGTCCGGATCGCCATTGTCGCCGGTCCAGCCAAGAAGCCCCATCTGGTGCTCACCCGCCTGCAGCCGCTTGCGGTATTCGCCCCACTCATAGGAGACGAGCTTGGCATTGATGCCGACCTTGGCAAGATCAGCCTGCATCATTTCCGCCATGCGCTTGCCGTTCGGATTGTACGGGCGCTGCACCGGCATGTACCAGAGATCGGTCTCCAGTGCCGTCACACCGGCGGCGGTGAGCATTTCCTTGGCTTTGGCTGAATCGTAGACGTAATCGACAGTCGCGTCGTCATACGACCACATGGTCGGCGGGATCGGGTTCTTCGCCCGCTGGCCGGCACCCTGATAGACTTCCTTCAGGATCGCATCCTTGTCGATTGCCATGGCCACAGCCTGACGCACCTCCACCTTGTCGAAGGGCGGCTTGGTCACGTTCATCGACAGGTAGCCGATGTTGAGGCCGGCCTGTTCCAGAACTTCAACGTCGGCGTTGGCCTTCATGTCCGGCAGATCAGCCGGGTTCGGCGCAATCATGATCTGGCATTCATTGGCCTTCAGCTTGGCATAACGCGCTGTCGGGTCCGGCGTGATGGCGAACACCAGATCATCCACCTTCGGCTTGCCTGCCCAGCCATCAAACGCCTTGTAGCGGATGACCGCGTCCTTCTGGTAATCGACATACGAGAACGAGCCCGTTCCAACCGGGATCTGGTCAAACTGTTCCGGTGTGCCCTTGTCCATCAGGAACTTGGCATATTCGGCTGAATGGATCGTGGCAAAATCCATGGCAAGGTTGGCAATGATCGGAGCGTTCGGCTCCTTCAATGTCATGATAACAGTCAAATCGTCAGCACCCTTGGCAATCGAGTCCAAAAGGTCCGGCATGCCCATGTCGTTGAAATAGTCATACGAGCCAGCTGAAACCTTCGCGTATGGATGATCAGGCTTCCACATCCGCTCAAACGACCAGATGACATCTTCTGCCGTCAGGTCGCGCGTCGGGGTAAAACCGTTCACGCCCGAATGGAATTTCACACCTGCACGCAGCTTGAAAGTGATCACCTTGCCATCGTCGGAGATCGTGTAGCTTTCGGCCAGCGCGGGCTCGGTGGCCGTGGCGCCTGGCACAAACTGCACCAGCTTGTTGTAAATCGGGCGCGCAGCATCAAGGCTGGTGCCGGTTGTGTTGATCGATGGAGAAAAGTTTTCCGGCGAGCCTTCGGAGCAATAGACCAAGGTCTTTGCATACGCCCCGGATGCCATCACGGACATCAGTGCGGTTGCGGCCAGAAGTTTGGTGAAAGTTCCCGACATTTTTGTGCCTTTCTTTGCGGAACACGTGCGGGGCCTACCCTCCCGCAACTATCCCGTATCGAAAACCCTTTGTCAGGCCTTGGCAAGGGGCTAAAACTATGGCCAATCGTTTTTTTCGACCAAACGGTCAAACCCGCTGACGAATTTGCCTGCTTCCCCTAAGTCATGATTTAACAACCCAAAGTCCACATTGCCGTCAAAGCCCAAGGAACTCGAAATGCAACACGCGAGCTACCCCAGCCTGAAAGACAAGATCGCCTATGTAACCGGCGGCGCTGGCGGTATTGGCGAAGCTGTCAGCCAAGGGTTTGCCCGCAACGGCACCCACGTCGGCATCATCGATATTGACGACGATGCGGCCCGGCGCTTGGCAGAAACACTCTCAAAAGATGGCGTTAGGGCAACTGGCGTCAGATGCGACTTGCGTGACATTGACGACCTGAAGTTGGCGCTCGCTCATCTCAAACAGGAGCTCGGCTCTGCCGATATCCTCGTCAACAACGCCGCTCACGACCAGCGCCACGCGTGGCGTGACATGACGCCTGAGTACTGGGATGAACGCATGGCAGTAAACCTGCGCCACATGTTCTTCGCCATCCAGTTCGTCGCCCCGGACATGATTGAAAAGATGGGCGGTTCGATCATCAACTTCTCGTCCACCTCGTGGAAATTGAAGATGGGCACTCTCCCAGCGTACACCACCGCCAAGGCCGCCACACATGGCCTCACCCGCTCGTTTCAGATGGAGTTCGGCAAGTCCAACGTCCGCATCAACACGCTCTATCCCGGCTGGATCATGACCAAGCGCCAGAAGGAACTGTGGTTCGATGAGGCCGGCCAGCGGACGCTCGACGAACATCAGGCCATGCGCGGCCTCATCCAGCCCGAAGACGTCGCCAATCTGGTCCTGTTCCTCGCCGCCGACGATTCGCGCTTCTGCACCGGGCAGGAATTCACCGTTGATGGCGGGTGGCTTTAAGTGATGCAAACCGCCTTCACACCGCTGATGTCGCTGGCGGGCGGCATCCTGATCGGCCTTTCTGCCGTGTTGCTTATGTGGCTCAACGGCCGCATTGCCGGAATGACCGGCATTCTTGCCGGCATGTTGCCACCGGCCAATGCCGATTGGCACTGGCGCGCCGCGTTCACGATTGGCGCGATACTTTCGCCGTTGATCTGGATTGCGCTGGGCAACACGATTGAGTTCGCCGTGCCGGTTTCGACGACCGCGCTGAT
>JANMQE010000503.1:0-2523 GCA_031370195.1 Phyllobacteriaceae bacterium | reverse complement strand
GAACAGCACGTCCTGACCCTGGTTGCGGAAATGCTCGGCGACCGTCAAGCCCGAAAGGGCGACACGGGCGCGCGCACCGGGTGGCTCATTCATCTGGCCGTACACGAGCGCAGCCTTGGAACCAGCCCCGCCGCCATGCTTGTTGACGCCGGATTCGATCATTTCATGATAAAGATCGTTGCCCTCGCGGGTCCGCTCACCAACACCGGCGAACACCGAGTAACCGCCATGCGCCTTGGCGACGTTGTTGATCAGCTCCATGATCAGAACCGTCTTGCCGACGCCGGCACCACCAAAAAGCCCGATCTTGCCGCCGCGCGCATAGGGCGCAAGCAAATCAACAACCTTGATGCCAGTGACCAGAACCTGCGCTTCCGTTGACTGTTCAACGTAAGCAGGCGCTTCCTGATGGATGGCGCGGCGCAATGTGGTGTTGATCGGGCCCTGCTCATCAACCGGCTCACCGATGACGTTCATGATGCGGCCGAGCGTCTCATCGCCAACCGGCACCATGATTGGTGAGCCGGTGTCGACGACGGCCTGACCACGAACCAGACCTTCGGACGAATCCATGGCGATGGTGCGGACAGTGTTTTCGCCCAGATGCTGTGCAACTTCCAGAACGAGGCGGTTGCCAAGGTTCAGGGTTTCCAGCGCATTCAAGATTTTCGGCAGATCATTTTCGAATTGCACGTCAACGACGGCACCGATAACCTGCACGATCTTGCCAGTGTTGCCTTTGCCAAGCGTCGCCGGGGCCGACACTTTGGCTGCGGTTGCCTTTGCCGGGGCGGCTGCCTTGACAGGCGCTGCGGTTTTTGCCGGGGCAGCCTTTGGTGCGGCAGCCTTCGCTGGCGCTGCGGCTTTGGCCGGTGCGGCCTTCACGGTCTTGGGGGTTGCTGCTTTTGCCATCGTCCTGTCCTGTTCAACAGTCTCTTAGAGCGCTTCTGCGCCCGAGATGATTTCAATCAGTTCTTTGGTAATCTGCGCCTGACGTTGACGGTTGTATGACAATGTCAGGGCCTTGATCATTTCACCGGCATTGCGCGTCGCATTGTCCATGGCGGACATGCGGGCGCCCTGCTCGGACGCCGCGTTCTCAAGGAGCGCGCGGAAAATCTGCACAGAGATATTGCGCGGGATCAGATCCGACAGGATCGCACCGGCATCAGGCTCATATTCGTAAGCTGCATCTGACGCAGCAACATTTCCATCCGGCTTGGACGGAATGATCTGCAACGCCGTCGGGATCTGCGCGATAACCGATTTGAACTCGGAATAAAACAGCGTGCAGACATCAAACACACCGTCTTCAAACAGGCCGATCACCTTGTGGCTGATCTCATCGGCGTTGACGAAGCCGAGCTTCTTTACGGCGCGCAAATCCACATGATCGACAATCAGCGAAGCAAACTCACGGCGCAAAATGTCCGCGCCTTTCTTGCCGACGGTGATGATCTTGACTGTTTTGCCCTGGCTCATCAGCAACCGGGCATGATCTCGCGCAAGACGCGCGATCTGCGAATTGAAACCGCCGCACAGACCGCGCTCCGAAGTGCACACCAAAAGCAGATGCGAATCCGACTTGCCTGTGCCGGACATCAGCACGGGCGCATCCTCGCCGCCGACGTTGGCGGCAATGTTGGCCAGCACCGCGCCCATCCGCTTGGAATAGGGACGCGCCGCCTCTGCAGCTTCCTGCGCGCGGCGCAGCTTCGCCGCAGCGACCATCTGCATCGCCTTGGTGATTTTCTGCGTCGCCTTGACCGAGGCGATACGGGTGCGAAGGTCCTTCAGTGAGGCCATGGGTGCTTGATCCTAAGGCCTCACGCGAAATTCTTGGCGAAAGTCTCGACAGCAGACTTGAGTTTTTCGCGCGTACCGTCGGAAATGGCCTTCTCGTCACGGATCGTTTCGAGAATCGCCTTGCCCTCAGAGCGCATGTAGCCAAGCAGGCCCTGCTCAAACTTGCTGACCTGATTGACCGCCAGCTTGTCGAGATAGCCGTTCACACCGGCATAAATCACCGCGACCTGCTCTTCCGTCTTCAACGGCGCGAACTGCGCCTGCTTAAGAAGCTCGGTCAGGCGCGCACCACGGTTCAAAAGCCGCTGCGTGGCGGCATCAAGATCGGAGCCGAACTGCGCAAACGCAGCCATTTCACGATATTGGGCAAGCTCGCCCTTGATGGAACCGGCAACCTGCTTCATCGCCTTGACCTGCGCGGCAGAACCAACGCGGGAGACCGAAAGGCCGACGTTCACGGCAGGACGGATGCCCTGGTAGAACAGGTTCGTTTCAAGGAAGATCTGGCCGTCGGTGATCGAGATCACATTGGTCGGAATGTAGGCCGACACGTCGTTGGCCTGCGTTTCAATGACCGGCAGAGCGGTCAGCGAACCGGCGCCCATGTCATCGTTCAGCTTGGCCGAACGCTCCAAGAGGCGTGAATGCAGGTAGAAAACGTCGCCGGGATAGGCCTCACGTCCGGGCGGACGACGAAGCAGCAGAGACATCTGGCGG
>JANMQE010000464.1:0-3667 GCA_031370195.1 Phyllobacteriaceae bacterium | reverse complement strand
CAGTGGAAACTTTGTCATTCCCGCAATTTTGCTGACAATCACGTTTCTGGCCATTTATGTGTGGTCATTTGCTGCTTCGGCAAGAATAGCCACGGCACTGGACATCAAGCCTTGGCAGAATCGGGCCGCGAGCATCGGATTCCTTGTCATTGTTGCAATCGCGTGGATCGAATTTCAGCCCTACATGATTGATGCGTTGCGCCGCCTGGAGATCACAGGTTTTCTTGGCAGCTCCGAGTATATGACGGCGTCAGCAACAGAGCCATCAAACCTGCTCGATCTCTTCGTCGGTCTTGTGCAGCGCGCAACAATTCCGCTGACGGCCTTGGCCGGCCTCTTGGCAACCTTGAAAAGTGTCCTCGGGTCCGGAGAGCCGGGCACCGAGCCAACAGGTGCCAAGGGCATCATTCTTTCCATCGCCAACAAGTCGCTTGTCTGGCTTGCCGGACTTGCCGTGCCACTGCTGTTTTGGTTCGCTTATCTTTATCTTTGTTATTGGGCGATCACGCCGAAGGGGGCGGTTGGCATTGGCGCCATCAGCCATCTTCCCGAAAGTCTCAAGTCATTTGCGATTTGGGCTTCGGAAACCAAACTTTTCCCTGCGTCACCCGGCGAAGTCCTCGGAATGTCCTACGTCTATCTGATGTTCGTATTCGGCATGCTTTCGGTGTTTCAAAGGCCGAATTCCAACTCGGCGCACATTCTGTACAAGGACAGGCTTGCGACCGCGTTTCTGGTGAAAGAGACGGCAAAAGATACAGCGTCGTTCAATTCGCTCGCACTCAAGGATCTGGCATCAATGTCAAATGGTGTGACACCGCTGCATCTGATCAACGCGGCGCTTAACATTCAGGGTTCACAATATGCCAACAGCCGCGGGCGAGACGCTGACGCTTTCACCTTCTCGCAATTGCACACCGGATCAGAGGCGACGCACTATGCCCCGACGGATGAAGCGCCAAGAGACCTCGACCTTTCAACAGCCATGACAACATCAGCAGCAGCGGCCTCCACTGCAATGGGCTCAAACAAGATCGGCCTGCTCGGCTTCACACTGGCGTTCTTCAACATCCGGCTTGGCTACTGGCTTAGAAATCCGGACTGGTGGCTAGGTGCCAACAAGCAGAAGCTTGACAGTGACCGGTTGGATTTTCTCCGCCGCTCGCCGTACAAATATCTCACACACGAAATTTTCGGCCAGCTCGATGAAAAAAAACCATTCGTCTACCTGACTGACGGCGGCCATTTTGAAAACCTCGGCCTCTATTCCCTGCTCCGGCGCCGCTGCAAATTCATCATTGTCATCGATGCCGAAGCCGATCCGGAAATGCGCTTCCCCTCTTTTGCCATCGCACAGCGCTATGCCCGCATCGACCTTGGCGTGCGCATCGACATTTCGACGCAAGCCATCGCCACGCATGCCATCGAGACGCGCAACCTGTTGAACCAGACCGGCAAAACCGGCAAGGACGGCAAACTTGTGCCCTTCCCGCCGCGTGACGCCGGGCCGCACTGTGCACTCGGGCGCATCAAATATCCGCCCAAGCCCGACGACAGCGATGATGGCATTTTGCTCTATGTAAAACTGTCGATCAGCGGCGACGAGAATGACTATATGACTGATTACGCCCGCCGCTACCGCGCCTTCCCGCATGAAACCACCGGCGACCAGTTTTTCTCCGAAGAACAGTTTGAATGCTACCGCGCGCTTGGCTTCCACGCTTTGAACAACGCCCTGCGCTGCAAAGACACTGTCGAGTTCCCCGACAAGGGCGACCCGCCCGCAACGCTCAAGGATGACGGCAGCGCCAATGGCGGCGGCGGTGACCATGGCGATATGATCGTCAAGCTGCGCGAGATACTCGGGGCCCTCGCGCCCAGACCCGCGAGACCCGAACGCGCCAGCAACAATCCGCCACAATCGGTTGCGACATCCACGGCTGCAATCAAGGCCACCGGAGACACACATGCGCAAGAAACTATTGACCCTGGCACTGGCGGCACTGGCCGCAAACGCCGCATTTCCCGCTTACGCCGCTGAAGAGCCAACACCGCGCATCACGGTCAGCGGCGAGGGTGAGGCAGCCGCAGCGCCTGACATGGCACTGGTCAGTGTGACAGTCCTGCGCGAAGGCGACACCGCCCGCGCCGCGCTGGATGCCAACAACGCGGCAATGTCCGATGTTCTTGCCGCGATGAAAGCCTTCGGCATCGCTGAAAAGGATCTGCAAACCTCCGGCTTTTCGATCCAGCCGCGCTACGTCTACGCCGATCCAAACAAGGGCGAGACATTCGAGCCCAAAATCACCGGCTACAGCGTCTACAACACGCTCGGCGTGCGCGTGCGCGATCTCGCACGGGTCGGAGAGGTCCTCGATCAGTCGGTGACGCTCGGCGTCAATCAGGGCGGCAACATCACCTTTGTCAAAGACGACACCTCCGCCGTCATGGAAGAGGCGCGCAAGAAAGCAGTCGAAAACGCCATCGCCAAAGCCAAAACAATAACCTCCACCGCAGGCATCGGCATCGGCCGCATTCTCGACATGTCCGAACAAATCTTCCAGCCCGGTCCCATTCCGATGATGCAGGCCGACATGGCCGTGATGAAAAGCGCAGGCGCCCCGTCAGTCCCCGTCGCCACCGGAGAAAACAGCTACCGCGTGACGGTTAATGTGACGTTTGAGCTCAAGCAATAGTCTGCGCCCGCTCATACCAACCACTCTGCCGTGGTCCCCTCATCTGCCTGTCGGCATCTTCTCCCCGCAGATGTTGCGGGGAGAAGACGGCTTATCGTCGAAGTTCCAAGATGAGCCGTCTTCTCCCCACGTCTCTCGTGGGGAGAAGGTGCCGACAGGCGGATGAGGGGACCACAGCAGCGAACGCCAACAAAGTTATCCCGCAACAAAACTCCGCAAACCCATTGATATCATTCAAACCACAACTTTTTTATCTGCAACTTATCCACCCCCTCCCAATCCAGCCTGATAATTCCCCACGTATTCAACAAGGGAACGTGCATTCAGTGAACTGGGAAATGGCCATAACCCGCAACCACGCCCTGCTACTCGGCATCATCGCCGAGCTGTTCGAGATGTTGCGCGGAAACGCCCACGCTCTTCCCCTCTACCGCGAAGCGGGGTCCGAAGGACGGGCGAGACCCGTGGCTCGCCCCGGGCCGGCGGCTTCGCAAAGCGAAGCGGTGAGGGCGAGTCAGCCAGACAAGGGCAATGCAAACGGCACCTTCACCCTCCCACGCCACCTCTACGCCGCCATCCTCCTCATCCTGCGCCCATGCGAATCCGCAATTCGCCGCCTCATCGTCATCGCCGCACGCGGCATCGTCATCAAATTCCGCCCCGCCCGCCCGCTGCCGGCATTCTTTGCATCGTCCACATCCGCCACCGGATCACACACCCCGTCGTTCCAACTCATCGACCCGCTCAAACATTTCGACGAAGACGCTTGGGAAAACGAACTCCACGCAGCCGGGGCGATGCACGAGGTCCTGCCGTTCAACGCGGCTGAGGCCCATCACCAAGCCCAACTCGCAGCTACCCCCATCAACGCAACCCTCCTCTTCAACCGCCTGCGCGCCATGCGCCACGCCTTAAACGACCTCCCCCGCCAAGCCCGCCGCCTGGCAAGATGGCGCGCGCGCCGCGACGAA
>JANMQE010000420.1:0-5710 GCA_031370195.1 Phyllobacteriaceae bacterium | reverse complement strand
CGCGGGGTGGGTCTCAGACTGCCCCCCTTTTTTCGTGATGTCAACGGGGATATTGCAAAGGTGTTTTCATGATGGAGCTGAAAATTCCGGGGCAAAAAAGAACAGGAAAAGAACGCACAATCAGAATTTGCCAATTTATCTGTTTTATTTCAGTACCATAGCCAGATTTCATGATGGAATTGCCATTTACGGGGCTATAACAACATTCCAAAGCCCACGGCGAAGAGAATTCCGGAGACGATGTAGGCGGTGTAGAGGCCGATGCCCCTGCCCCTTGTGCGGCTCAGCGCGGAGCCGAGCGAGGTCAGCCGGGCGACGATTGTGATGGCTGCCGCCAGCAACATCAGCAGAACGGCAAAGAGCTGCTGCAGGCAGGCAGGTGATGGCAACGATGAGGGGTCTATGTCGTTCCATGTGCTTATGGCTGCCAGCGGCAGGCCAATTATGGTGGCGGTGGCGGCGAAGACGTTGAAGACCATGGCGGATTCGGCCTGCCGTTCGGTGTCGATTTCGGTCAGCACAGCGCGCGCGCCATCCAGCTCGGACGAGACTTCTGTTTGCAGCTTGGCATTGCCGAGATGGCGCTGCAGATGCTCGAACATGTCGCGCGCCTGCTCCTGGTTCGAGACGTTGGAAAACCATGAGATTTGCGTGAATTTGGCAAAGCTGTGCCGCAAATTGTCGATGCTGGTGCGATAATGCGGGTTTTGCAGCAAGGTGTTGTCGTGCATGGCGTTGGAAATCCAGTTGGAAAACGCCAGCAGGCTGGCCCGCTGAATTTGCGCCAGCATCATCATGCGCAGATAATGGCGGCGCACGTGCTGCTGGAGAGTATCGAGCGCGAAGTCATCACCCTTCGGCGAATTGCCACACGGTTTGACATCTGTCTGGCACAGCACTGTCAGCGAATAGGACGAAAACATGTAGCGCGTGCCGGAGCTCAAGAACCGGTCGTAGCAATGCTTTTTCTCAAAATCCGCCAGAAAGCTCTCTGTGCCAAGGTAGCCATTACCCGGACCATCGGCAAAGCACAGACGCGTCTGGGTGGCTCGGTCGATCTTGCCGAAATCAGTATTTTTCACGGGTGCCACTGCATCTGCCGAATGCGTCGGGGTTGGGGGATCAACTTTGTAGAACGCCGGCACGGCGACGAATGACAGCGAGGGCATGCGCTCATCGACGACCTGTTGCAGAAGGGGCTTGCCCGACTTGCCCTTGGCTTTGAGCAGCGGTTCGAGCAACGCGTACCACCATGGGGCGATTGGCAAGGTGCCGTGTTTGGCAAGGTTTTCAGCCATCGCAAACGCTTTGTCGCCGCCGAACGCCGCTGTGTCTGCGCCTTCTGCGTCGCTGCCGAGAAACTGTACTGAGGTGGGGAAGAGATTGTCAGCCCACGTGGCCTTGGCAACGGCAATGCCGACTCCATTCTTTTCAACGCGCTCGCGTTCCAGACCGGTGAAGTATGGCGGATAGAGGCGGCGCACGCCGTCTTTGAGGGCCAGCACTTCGGCCATCGACAGAAGATGCGGGCCGTCGATCTCCTTCGCGCCATCAAACCGCCGCAACGGCGTGTCCGCGCGGCAGGCGAGCTCGACTATCAGGATGATCATGCCCGGCTCGCGCACATGGTTCAATTCGATCCGGTCCACCGCCATCACGATTTCGAAATGCGAGGCGGCCGGACAGGCTTTCACCGCGCCTTTGTAGCCATTGTAGGCCATCTTGACCTTGATGCGGTCAATGCCGTTGTGGACGCGCGTTTGTATCGGGCGCTTGTCCGGTTTGTTTTCGCCAAAGCCGTAGAGAAAGCGCTGCACATAGGGATGGAAATAGGCGGCCTCATTGTAAGCTTGAACAAGCTGGTAGTCGCCGGTGCTTTTGTCATCAACTGGCACGGACCTGATCGGCCACACCTTGCTGGCGTTTTGAAAGGCGAGATTGTCGGTCTGAACAGCCCAGTGTTCCGGCAGCGCCTTGAACTTATCGCCAAGCAACTCCTTGTCCTCCGGCGAGGACAGGCGCAGCGGCAGATAAAGGATCTCGCGGAAAAGCGTGACTTCCTGCGTCGGGTCGTTTGCTGGGGGGTTCATGGATTCGTCCGTGAGTTCATGGCGTCAACCAGTTTGGCGCGGCGCGGGTGTGTAAGCAAGCAGGGATTGCAGGGGGGATTGTGGCGGCATTCATCACCGAGACACCTCAAACCGGCCGCAGCCAAACGCGACGTCGGCGCCGATGAAGGCGCTTTCGCCGATGGACAGCAGGGGTGCGACACAGGCCATCGCGTCAACGGGTCCGGTGATGGAAAGCTGGCCGACATGGCCGGACATGGGGATTGCCTTGTGCTGCCGGTTGGAGCCGCGTGTCCATTGAATTTGACGCGCGTTGATCCACTCGAAATCAAGCTGGTCAATGGCGCCGAGCAATTCATCGCGGTCAATGGCAAGCTGCACATCATGCCACCGCGCCAAGCCGGACGCGCGCGCTGCCAGTGCTGCAATCAGGCTTTGCGGGCGGACCAGCGGCGATGTTGATGACTGCACCACGGGTGCCAGGAAATCGAGAGTGATTTCCGGACCGGCCAGGGACGCGTCCAAACCGTGTTGCGCCGAGATGGTGCGCGACACGATCTCGCGTTTGGGCAGGAAAAAGCCGGTGCTGCCTGCAAGGTCGAGCCGCGAGCCGAGGGCAGACAGCAGCGCCTCTGATGCAGCGGGCGCATAGTCTGCGGCAAAGCCGAACAGGCGCAGCGTGACGAGCAAATCAATGCCTGCCGGATTGAGCAGCACCACCCACGGGGCGGGAAACTCAAAGCCCGCCTCCATGCGCCCCTGTTTGCGGAACAGGATCTCGAATGTGCACGGCGGATCCCACGAACAGGGATGCCCGGCTGCCGCTTGCGGGGATGCGCTTTCGAGCAGCACCGCGCCGAACGCACCCCGGATGCGGCCGGGCAGACCCGGATCACCGACCATCTTGGACGCACCGGCGATGCGTGCGGTGATGTCGGTGGCGAACCAGTGTTTGCACAGGATTTGCAAATCCACCGGCCGCTCCGGCGCAAGCAGACGATCGCGCACCGAGCCGCCCGATGACGGATGCGCCAGCACGGGCTGTTCATCAGCGTGGTCGTTGTTCGTATCGCCTAAAACAGCCAAAATTCGCTCTTCTCCGCCATCGGCGCGCCGCCTGCGACATCCGACAGTTTGCGCCCGTCTTCGGGGATGACATACATCCGGATGCTGTCATCCGGATCGCGCATCAGGTCAAGCTTGGACAGAAGCCGCGCTGCCTTTTCGGGCTTGAGACGGCATTCAAACACCGAATATTGCACCCGCGTGCCAAACCGCTCCAGCACCGCTGAAATGCGCGTGCGCAGGCTGTTCCTGGAAATGTCGTAGCAAAAAACCACCAGTTGCTGGCGCTCGGCCATTGTTCACGCCCCGATGACATAGGGTTCAAAACTGCGCCGCCCCTCAACATGGGCGGCCAGATCCTGCGCCTGTTCGGCAATGATGCCGCGCCAGGTTACCTTCATGTCACCGCGCAGCGATTGCACCCGGTTTTCCGCCCGCTCCTCGTAGGCGCGCACGATGGCCTGAAAGCCTGCGGCGGTGATGCGGGCGTTGCCATCCAGCTGTTCGAAATGCTCGCGGCGCAGGCCCTTGGTGTTGAACAAATCCATCACCACGCTTTCAGCCACCGGCGCGCGGAACCCTTCCATCAGATCATACACCGCCGCATTGCGCCCGTCGCTGCTGGTGTGGAGCACGCCAAAACCGCCATGCAGGCCGGTCGCCTCGATGATGGTGCGCACATCGCGCTCCAGCAGCGACACGGCGACATTGAGCGCGATGTTGACCGCATCGAGCGCGGGCCTTCGCCGCCGCACCGGCAGCGACCAGCCGTGCATCAGGAGTGCCGAAAAGCCGCGCCAATAACGCTCCGTCGCCGCGCCCTCCGCGCCCATCAGCCCGGACAGCGTATCGATATGCTCCAGCGTGCGCAGATGGCGGCCTATGGACAGGGCGATGTTGGTCACCTCTTCCAAGCCGCGACGATAGTTGATGCGGCGCAGGAAATTGCGCTGGTTGGACAGGCGCGCAAAGACAATGCGCCGCGCCAGATCAAGCCGCAACGCAGGATCAAGGATGTGCCGCGCCTGCGCCAGATGGCGGCGCGCCCGCTCGGCCAGCGGGCCGGTGAGCGAACCTTCGATTTCCTTGTGGCCGTTGACGAAAAACACTTCGATGCCGTGAGCCAGCGCGTTGCGCAGCGCCTCTGTTGTCACATCCGCATCCGGTCCCACTTCAATCCGGTCCAGTCGCGTCGGGTGGATGGCCGCCAGCAGCGTTTCCTTGAGCTTGCCGTCGGCGTCCTTTTCGCCAAGCTCGAACACCGCAAACGACAGGTTTTTCAGCGCCAGCCTGCGCCGCGCGCCGTGGACATAGAGCACTTTCATGCCGCGGTTGATGCCGGCCGCCTCCTCCTGCGCCCGCGTTGCCGTCTCGCTCTCCAGCGCCGCTTCGCTCTCGCCATCCTTGCGGGCGATGTCTGCCAGCACGGTCTCGATTTCGCTCAAGTGCGGTTGCTCCGGGTCGCGCATCACGAACGAGCGGACGAACACCGCGCCCAGATATTTGGTCGCCTCGTCAAAGCCGCGGACGCGGGTTTTTTCAGGGTGCAGCGACAGGCCGGCAGCTTCAAGAATGCCGCGCACCTTTGTCAGCGCCTTTTCCGCCTCGTCCTTCTGTCTGGTCAGGACGACGAAATCATCGGCAAAGCGCACAATGCGCAGCGAGTCGCCGAGCAGCTCCTCGTCCAGCCCGTCGAGATAAAGATTGGCCAGAAGCGGCGACAGCGGCGAGCCTTGCGCCAGCCCGCGCCCGCCTTGCATGCCGGTTTCCAGCCACAGCGCCACAAGATCCGCCAGCGGGCCTTCCGACACCGAGCGGACAAACCGCGCGATCAGCCTGTCATGTGGCACATGGTCGAAATAGGCCTCAATGTCGGCATCCACCGTCCAGACAAACCCCTCCTCCCGCAGTGCCTGCACCCGCTGCAGCGCCTGCTTGACCGAGCGGCCCGGGCGATAGCCATAGGATATGTCTTCAAACTCGGCCTCGAACACCGGTGTCAGCGCCTGCGCGGCCGCGCTTTGCACCACGCGGTCGGCAACGCACGGAATATTCAGCACCCGTACCCCGCCGGCAGGTTTCGGGATTTCAACGCGCCGCAGCGGCCCCGGCCGGTAGCGCCCGCCAACCAGCGCTTCGTGCAGCGCCTCGATCTTCTCATCCGAGCCGATGCCGAACGCCCGGCACGTCACCCTGTCGCCGCCCGCCGCGCCCTCATTGCCGCTCACCTTCGCCCAACCGCCGCGCAACCCCTCCAGCGAAACAGTTTTTTGCCATAGCCGCATCCCGTCATGCGGAACGGCTGGCGTGCGGTTGATTCTGGCCATGATGAACCCCGAAATTGGCTTGGTTTTGCCAATTCCATCATGAAAATGCAGTTTCATCAATGATCATAATGGGATATGGTAGAAAATGATTTGGTTGATCTTGGTTTGTGCTTTTTTGGGGTCGGCGGTTTGGGGTCTATCATGAAAAGATGTTTGCAATATCCCCGTTGACATGATGAAAAAAGGGGGGCAGTCTGACACCCATCCCGCGAATGGAGCGGATTGATACACCGGCTTGATGCCGTGACG
>JANMQE010000399.1:0-5339 GCA_031370195.1 Phyllobacteriaceae bacterium | reverse complement strand
ATCGGCAAACAGCATTTCGGGCTGACGGATGCGGAACTGACGGAGATCACGCGCACCGCAGTCAAGGCTGCGTTTGTTGATGAGGCCACAAAGGCTGCGCTGTTGGCGAAAGTTGTTTAGCCGATTGGTCATTTTGATCATCAGTCCGCATTTGTTGTGACTCCCGCACACTTCACACAACGCTCCCCTTCCATCGCATCCCGACAGCGCTATGGTGCTGAAAACAAAGCTTCAGGAGTTCGCCCATGAATGTCACCGTCGTCGATCATCCCCTCGTCAAGCACAAGCTGACCATCATGCGCGACAAGGAGACCTCGACAGGGAGTTTCCGCCGCCTGCTCAAGGAGATCTCGCTGCTGCTTTGCTACGAGGTGACGCGCAATCTGGAGCTGACAACCAAGCGGATCGAGACGCCGCTCGAGCCGATGGATGCACCGGTCCTGGATGGCAAAAAGCTCGTGTTCGCCTCGGTGCTGCGCTCCGGCAATGGTTTGCTGGAAGGCATGCTGGAGCTGGTGCCGTCGGCCCGCGTCGCCCACATCGGCCTTTATCGTGATCATGATACGCTCGAAGCCATCGAATATTATTTCAAGGCACCGGAAGACATTGCAGACCGGCTGGTGATCGTCGTTGATCCGATGCTCGCCACAGCCAATTCCGCCATCGCCGCCATTGACAAGCTGAAGCAGCGAGGTGCCAACAATCTGCGCTTCGTCTGCCTCCTCGCAGCCCCTGAAGGCATCGAGCGCTTCACCAAGGCGCATCCGGATGTGCCGGTGTTCACGGCCGCAATCGACAGCCATTT
Source organism: Phyllobacteriaceae bacterium (assembly GCA_031370195.1). Classification (GTDB taxonomy): domain Bacteria; phylum Pseudomonadota; class Alphaproteobacteria; order Rhizobiales; family Rhizobiaceae; genus JANMEX01. The sequence goes on along the minus strand of JANMQE010000399.1, from coordinate 4,534 downwards.
GAACGAGAAGGGCTACATCGTTCCAGGCCTGGGTGATGCAGGCGACCGGATGTATGGGACGAAATAGGAGCGGTCGTTTTGACAGAGTCCTCCAAGGCTTGCTATTGTCGCGCAAAAGGAGAGCAGGCATGGTGACCATAAGCATTTCGCTGCCCGCTATCATGAAGGAGTGGGTCGATGCCCAGACCGCTGACGGGCGCTACAGCGACGCCAGCGATTTTATGCGTGACCTGATCCGCGAGCGGCAGGAAGAGGCCGAGAAGACTGCGATGCTACGCGCGCTGTTCGTGGAGGGGCGATCAAGCCCTTCACGCAAGGTCAATCGCGACGAACTTCTGACCAGCATCAAAAATAGACTGGGGCTACCGCATGGCATGGCGGCTGAGTGAAAAGGCCGAGGCCGACCTGCAGCTTCATTACGCTTACGGATTGGATCAATGGGGCCCGCGGCAGGCGGACCGCTTGTTCGCACGGCTGTTTGATGCACTTGAGGAAATCAATGCCTTTCCAGACGCCTGCCGGGACAGAGTTGAAATCGAGCCGGGGCTGAGGATCAAAGTCGTACAAAGCCATCTGATATTGTACAGTATCGAGCCAGATGCGGTTGTCATCCAGCGCATCGTTCATGGCCGTTTCGACTGGCAAAGTGAATTCTGACACTAATCCAACCAAATCATCATTTCACCGCCGGAACGGCCATACCAGCTGCTGCAAGAACTCCGCCGGCACCGGATCACCCTTGATCCCCGTCTCTTGCGGCCACTCGCCCTTTGGCATGTGAAAGGTGCCGAACAGCCGGTCGATCCACGGGAAATGCACGGCGAAATTCTTGTCGATGGGGTTCACCGCATGATGCCAGTGATGGAAGCGCGGCATGACCAGAAGCTGGTTCAACACTGGTATATCAAAGCGGATGTTCACGTGGTTGAGCGTCGCTTGCACCGCGATAATCACCAGCCAGATGTAAAGCGCCTGCTGCGAAAAGCCGATGATCAGCAGCGGCGCAAGCGTCAGCGCCCTTGTGACGATAATGTCCACCACATGCAGACGCGACCCTGCGAGCCAATCCAGATCGCGCGATGAGTGGTGGATGGCATGAAACGGCCATGCCCAACTGATGCGATGGAAGCTGCGGTGCACCCAATATTGCGCCAGATCAGCGACAAGCATCACGGCGAACACCTCGACAACCAGCGGCAAACTGTCTGCGTTGAAGCCCGATGTCTTGGCATGAACCGCCTGCGCGATGAACGTGGCAGGCAGCAGCGTGAAGAATGTCATCAGTTCAACCGCAACATGGCTGAAAAGGAAATAGATGCCGTCCGTGGTCCAACCGGCGCGGAAAATGCCTTGGTCCTTGTGGAGCGGAAACAGCCGTTCCAGCGGCACGAAGATCAGCGCCAGCAACACGACATTCAGGATGAACCAGTCCAGCCCGACCCGGAACGCCGCCTGCCCGCTGCCGACTTCGACCGTGCTGCCGCCTGCAAGCACCGCTGCCATGCAGAAGAACAGACCCGTGACGCCAAGGCGCTTGGAGGGCCGCAGCACGACATTTATTGCGGAAAACAGAAAACCGAGAAGGATCGCCAGCGCCAGCAACAACCGCATCGTTTCAACCGGATAGCGCGGCGCGGTTTCCGCCATCGTCAGCCATTGCGGATAGCGGAACACCAATACGGCCAGAAAGCTGCCGAACGACAGGAAAAGTCCGAGCAGCCCTGAAAACCAGCCGGTGCCGAAGTGTTTGGGAAAATTGTCGCCGAGCAGCTTCTCTGCTGCACGGTCCAATCTCGTCTGCCCCGGATTCAGTGACGAATCATCCGCCATCATTGCCCTCGCTTGACCGCAGCATCGTGATTTTCAGGTCATTGTCGAGATTTGACCGGAAATTCACGAAACGTGAACGCCGGAACGCTGAAAACTGCAGACCGGGATTTTGACAAAGTTTGCCAATCTTTGCTATGATCGCGAAAAGGAGACCTGCCATGGCAACGATGAACATTTCCCTCCCCGATCAGATGAAGGCATGGGTGGAAGCCCAGACCGAAGACGGCCGTTACGCCAATGCCAGCGATGTTGTGCGCGATCTTATACGCAAGGAGCAGGTGAAGGCGCAGAAGATTGCAACTCTTCAGGAAATGGTGCAAGCAGGGATTGATAGCGGGTTCAGCCCAGTTACCCGCGAAGAGTTGCTCGAAAGAGCAAAAGCCCACGCACGGAGTGTTCATGGAATACCGGCTGAGTGACGAGGCACAATTCGACACCATGCAAATCTTTCCGATGGTCTCGTGCGATGGGGCGCCAAGCGTGCCGAGGCCTACTACAACGGCATCTACGACACATTCATCGACATTGCGGATTTTCCGCTGGCCAATCGCGAAAGATCAGAAATCAAGACCGGCATCCGCATCCAGATATACGAAAGCCATCTGATCATTTATCGCGTGCTCGACGACGCTGTAGAAGTTGTCTGCGTGGTTCACGGCCACTACGACTGGCAAGGCGATCTTTGAGACCGGTACCGCAGAAACCATTCGTTAACGCTTCCGGCAAACTCCCGGCTGCACGCAAATTCATAAACCCGCCAGCAACCGGAACACTCTAAAGTGATGAAAGAGTGCAACCCGGATACTGCCGATGAACCGTTTTATTGTCATGCTGCTGGCTGGTGGCGCGCTTGTCGCGGGGGTGCCTGCCATGATGCAGGAAACGTCGCTGCCGGATGATGGCAAGCCCATGCCGATGGCCAAAGCGGCGAGCATGAAACCGCAGACAACGTCCACCAGTACGCCTTCCGGCGCGGTGCGCCTGAAGCCGGATGCGCGCGGGCATTATGTTGCTGACTTCAAGATGAACGGCAAAACCGTCACTGCACTGGTCGATACCGGCGCAAGCATGGTGGCAATCAACAAATCAACGGCGCGGAGGCTCGGCATCAGTGTCCAACCATCCGATTTCATTCACGAGGTCAGTACGGCAAATGGGGTCGCCAAGGTCGCAGGCGTTGTCATCCGCGAGATCCAGATTGGCAGGGTCAAGGTGCGTGATGTCGAGGCTGCCGTGCTGGAGGACAAGGCGCTGGATGGCACCTTGCTTGGCATGACATTCCTGAAGCGTCTTGAAGGCTTCAGCGTTACCGACGGCGACCTGATCCTCAAGCAGTAATCATCCGATCCGCCGCACCACCGCATCCGTCACTGCCGGTCGCTTTTGTGTAATCCCGTAGGCCGAAACCACCGACTGTGCCGCCATTTCGGCAGCCTCCGTGCTGCGCGCATGCACAGTGCCCAGCGCATCGCCCTTACTGACCGCAGCGCCAACCGGCAAAAGGTCCGTCAAGCCAACCGCATGGTCAACCTTGTCCTGCGGCCGCGTCCGTCCTCCGCCCAGCGCAACGACGGCAAGGCCAACGTCACGCGTTGCAATGGTGCTGACAAAACCATCCTGAGGCGCTCGAACATCGACAATGACCGGAGCAGCGGGCAGATAATGTTCCGCCCTGTCCATGAAGTCCGCTGGTCCGCCAAGCGCTGCCACCATGCGGGCGAAAACATCCGCCGCCCTGCCGCCATCAAGCGCGCCTTGTGACAAGGCCAAACCGTCCTTGATTGACTTGGCAATTCCCGTTGAAACCAGCATCTCGGCAGCCAGCGCCAGAGTCACCTCTTCCAGCCGCCCGTCGCGCTTGCCACGCAGGAAGTGCACAGCGTTCATCACCTCGACAGCGTTTCCCGCAGCGCTCGCCAGCGGCTGGTTCATGTCGGTGATCAGCGCCGTTGTGCGCAATCCAGCGCCATTTGCGACGGCGACAAGGCTTTCCGCCAGCTTCACCGCATCCCTGGATTTTGACATGAACGCGCCGTTGCCGGTCTTCACGTCAAGCACGAGCGATTGCAAACCGGCTGCAAGCTTCTTCGACAGGATTGAGGCAGTGATCAGCGGAATGGATTCGACAGTCGCGGTCACATCGCGAATGCCGTAGACGCGCTTGTCAGCGGGTGCCAGGTCCGCTGTCTGCCCGATGATCGCGGTGCCGGTCTCCAGCACCACTTTTCGGAACAGCGCAGTATCCGGTTGACTTGTGTAGCCCGGTATCGCATCCATCTTGTCAAGCGTGCCGCCTGTATGGCCAAGTCCGCGGCCGGAAATCATTGGTACAAACGCACCACAGGCCGCAACAATGGGTGCCAGCATCAGCGAGACATTGTCGCCGACACCGCCGGTCGAATGCTTGTCCACCACCGGCCCCGGCAGGTCCGACCAGTCCAGCACGGTGCCAGAGTCGCGCATGCCCAGCGTCAGAGAGACGGCCTCGTCGCGGCTCATGCCATTGAAGAAAACCGCCATCGCAAGAGCTGAAATTTGGCCCTCCGTGACATAGCCCTCGGTGATGCCGCGAACGAAAAACGCAATCTCGTCTGCGGTCAAGGCCCGACCGTCACGCTTGGCACGGATGATCTCCTGCGGCAGCATCAGTAGTTCGAGACGGAAGTGGACGCTGTGCCGGACAGCACTGCAAGGCAATCGTCCA
>JANMQE010000398.1:0-3966 GCA_031370195.1 Phyllobacteriaceae bacterium | reverse complement strand
ATCAGCGTTGACAGTCCCCCGCGCATTCCCTAAATGAGCCGCGTTGCCCAGATGGCGGAATTGGTAGACGCACTAGTTTCAGGTATTAGCGCTTAACGGCGTGGAGGTTCGAGTCCTCTTCTGGGCACCATTTTTTCTTCTTGGTTAATCCTTATCCTATTGAAATAAATAGCTTTTATCGTTCTGTATCACCCCGCTGCGACTGCAAAGCGGGTGAATTGTGCCGTTCACTCATGCCCCGGCAACTTTGCGTCGTATGCTCTGGTTTGCGGATTGTATTGCAATATGTGACGAGGTTGGGGCGATCCTGAACTCTTGAGTTTGGCGCGGGGAACAGACTTTCAGATCATCGACCATTTCAACACGCTTTTGGGTGATGATCTCAAACAGGCCATAAGGGCGAAATCGCGGATCAAGATCGCGGCTTCGTGCTTTTCGATCTTTGCATTTGAGGCCTTGAAAAATGAGCTCTCAAAAATTGACACACTCCAGTTCATTTTCACGGCACCGACATTTGTGCCCGCAGATATTTCAGACACCATTCAGAAAGAGCGGCGCGAGTTTTTCATTCCGAAGGAAGGCAGGGAAAACAGCCTATAACCAGAAGCTGGTCAAGCAAATCGCCGTGCGCGGCATCACCATGCGCGGGCTGGCGGGAACCAATGCCTATCTTTATCTCGAAGCCATCGAAATCTCCAAAAAAGCGCCCGTGGCGCGGATTGATTTGGAAGTGAAACTGGAGACCGGCGAAATCAAGCGCACGCTGAGGCGGCTGGAATCGGGGCGTGACCTTTATGTTGAGTCTCATGGCCTCGACCAATATCGCGGCTTCACGATTTCGCAGATTGACTACAATCAGGACGCGGTCGAATTCACCAACGGCCATCGGCTGACCGCCGGACAGGCGACGGGCGACGGGCGACGTCAACGAGGATAACATCCGCCGAATCCAGATCCGCGAAACCATCAAGGCGCATCTCGACAAGGAAGCGCAGCTGTTTGCGCAGGGCATCAACGTGCTGTCGCTGTTCTTCATCGACAAAGTGGTGAAATACCGCGACTACGATCAACTCGAGGAAAAAGGCGCGTATGCCCGGATGTTTGAGGAAGAATATGAATTCTCAAAACCGAATATCTCAGCGAGCTGGCGCTTGAGAACTATGCCTACCGCACATTCCTGCAGCGAGATGCGACGGCCAGGGTTCATGACAGCTTTTTCTCCATCGACAAGAAGAAGCGGCCGGTTGATCCTTCCGTGAAAGCCAAGGGCGAAGGCGCCGGGCTTTCCGATGATGTGGACGCCTATGATTTGATCCTGAAGGACAAGGAAAAGCTGGTCTCACAAGCCGAGCCGATGCGCTTCATCTTCTCGCATTCTGCTTTGCGTGAAGGCTGGGACAATCCGAATGTCTTCGTCATGTGCATGCTCAAGCACAGCGACAACACGATCTCGCGCCGTCAGGAAGTCGGCCGGGGCCTTCGCCTTAGCGTTGATCAGCACGGCGAGCGGATGGATCATCCGGAAACAGTCCACGTCATCAACGTTGTCACTGTCGTCGCCAGCGAAAGCTATCAGGATTTTGTCGCGAACCTGCAGCAGGAAATCAGCGAAACCCTGTCGATGCGTCCGCGCAAGGCCAACGAGTCTGACTTTGCGGGCAAAATGATCACCACAGGGTCTGGCCCTCTTGAGATCAATCCGGCCATGGCCAAGCAGATCTACCGCTATCTGCTCAAGAACGACTACACCGATGATGGCGACCAGATCACGCGGGCCTATCACGACGCGAAGGAGACTGAGACGCTGGCGGCGCTGCCGGATGAGCTGAAGCCGTATCAGGAGCAGATATTCAGGCTCGTTGACAGCGTCTTCAGCGAAAGCATGAAGTCGGACATTGGCGATGACCGCAAGCCGAAGACCAATCCGTTGAACGACAATTACCACAAGAAAGAGTTTCAAGATCGCTGGTCGCGGATCAACCGCAAGGCCGTCTACCGCGTCGAGTTTGAGTCCGGTGAGCTGATTGCCAAATGCCTCACAGCGCTGATCAGCCTGCGCGTCACGCCGCTGCAATAAATGGTGAAATCCGGCATACAGTCCGACAATCTGACTGATGAGCAATTGCGTGAGGGTGGCGGATTCAGCGAGAATGAACAGGCCACTTACAAGGGCGGCAGCGTGGATTCAGGCGTCAAATAGGATCTGGTCGGCAAGATTGCCGAAGGCGCCCATCTGACAAGGCGAACCGTGGCTGCGATGCTTACAGGCATGCAACCCTCAATCTTCGCGCAGTTCAGCGACAATTCGGAGCACTTCATCACCGAGGCCATTCGGCTGATCAAGGAACAGAAAGCAACCATGATCATCGAGCGACTGCGCTATGACATGATCGAGGACAGGTACGACATTGACATCTTTACCTCTCGCCAGAGCAAACAGGATTTTTCCAAAGCGACCGGAAAACTCAGGCACCATATCTACGACTATCTCATCGCGGACTCCGCTGTGGAGCGGAGGTTTGCCAACGAGCTGGATATCAGCTCGGATATCGTCGTTTATGCAAAGCTTCCCAAGACATTTTCCATCCCGACCCCACTTGGCAACTACACGCCCGATTGGGCGATATCCTTCAAGGAAGGAAGCGTCAAACACGTCTATTTTGTCGCCGAAACCAAGCACAATGATGAAGAGCTTCACCTGCGCGGAATTGAGAAAACCAAGATCGATTGCGCGCACAAGTTTTTCGATGAGCTCAATTCCAAAATGGAAACTGGCGGCGTCAAATATTCGATTGTCACTGATTTTGGTGCGCTAATGGCAATGGTGCATTGAATCACTGACCGCCCTCTCCCTTCACAAGCCCCTTCAGCAATATCTCCGGATCCTCATCGTCGAGCCGGCACAGCGTCCGATAAACTTCCAGCTCATTTTCCTCCATCAACCCCTCCTGATGCAAATACATCGCTGCTGCGTAGCGGGTTCGGCCTGACCAAGGTTCGCCTGGCGGAGTTTTGATCAGGTGCCGGTTTTTTGCGATGTCTTCGGCCGATGGCATGGTTTTACCGGTCATCGGGCGGGGTCAGGGTGCGGCGGGTGAGCTTGACGAACGGGCGCTCCACCACCTTCGCCCGCTTCATCATCTTCTGGTATTGCAGTTCGCGCATCGCGTAGATTTCCACCCATAGATTTTCGTTCACTGTCACGCCATATGGACGTTGCAGGGTGGCGATGGCGATGTTGCGCTTGCCGGTCGGGGACCAAAGCGCGGCGCTGACCAATCCAACTTCGCGCGTCTTGCCATGATAGACAATCGCATGCTCGGCTGGAATGTTGCCTTCAATTTCAAGACCGACCAGAACATGGCGAAGCGATCCATCCTGTCGCGCCTTCAGGATCGCAGCTTTGCCATTGAAATAGGCCTTTGCAGGATCAACTAGCCAGTCCAAACCGATCTCGTCGGGCATGCGGGCGCGGTCGTGGCGCAGAGCGGTCTCGGATGTCACGAAATCGCCGTTGGCGACAATGAAACCGGCCTCGATACGGGCGCTGTTCAGCGCGGCGTAGCCAATCGGTCGAATGCCGTACGGAACACCAGCGATTTGCAGTGCGTCCCACAATTGCAGAGCTTTCTGCACAGGAACGAACAGCTCGTAGCCAAGATCGCCGGTGAAGCCGGTGCGCGACACAGTCACTGGTTCGCCGTTCAACTTGAACTCTGCGATATCAAACGGCTTCAGCCGCTCAACACCTGCAAAACCCAAGGCTTTCAGGATAGCGCACGAGGTCGGGCCTTGTAACGCAAGTCCGGCGATTTCCTCCGTTTCCTCATGGACCGAAACATCGAACCCGATGGCACTGTCCAACAGCAATGGCAGATGGCGCTCCTGACAGCAAAGCCGAAACCTGTTCGCCGCAAAACGGAACAGGGTGCCATCATCCATCACATGCCCTGCATCGTCACACCA
>JANMQE010000397.1:0-1749 GCA_031370195.1 Phyllobacteriaceae bacterium | reverse complement strand
CAACAGCGGGAACTACTACTGGACGATCGACGGCCTGGACGTCCGGCCCATCGGGTTGCGCGCCCCGCTCACGATCAGCGGGGCGACGCTGGCCGGGGCGGTCGTCGCGGACGGGCTGACGGTGGACGCCTACACGGGCATCGGGGCGAGCGGCGGGGCGCTGCTCACCATCGACCCGCAGTACGGCACCCCCGTGGGGGCCGACGCCGACCCCACGGTCGCCGGGTTCCAGGTCGTCGCCGCCCCGGACGGGTCGTTCGCCTTCGCCGTCCGCCGGCCGACCGGCGAAGGCCCGGCCGTCGTCACCGCGTCGGACGTCGGCGGGGCGTCGAAGGGGACGGCCACCCAGAGCTACTTCCTGCCGACCGTCCGGCGGATCGACTTCGGGCCGACCGGGAGCCCCGTGGCCACCGGCGTCCCGGCGGCCCAGCCGTACATCGGGGTCGGCGGGGATCAGTACGTGAGTAAGGTGGCGAACGCCCTGGGGTGGGTCGGGGCGGTCGCGGCCACCGACCGCGGGACCGGGTCGGCCCTCCAGCGGGACCTGGTGTACGGGACGGCCGGCGTGGACCGGGACTTCCGCATCAACATGCCGGTCGCCGGCGGGACGTACTTCGTCACGGTCGTGTTCGGGGACGCGGCGTTCGCGCGGGACGGCATGCAAGTCTCGACGGTGAACACCGGGACGCTCGTGGGGACGCCCGCGGTCACCGGGGTCTCGACCCTCGCCGGGCAGTCCGCGTCCCGCACGTTCGCGGCCGTCGCGGACGCCGGCGGGGAGATCCGGCTGCGGTTCGCGGACACGTCCGGGGACCCGTTCTGGGCGGTCCAGGCGCTCGAGGTGCGGCCGACCCAGGGGGCGATCACGATCACGGGGGCGAGTCCGGTCCCGGCCGACGGGACGACGCTGACGACGTACACCCTGACCGGTGCGACGGCGGGTTCGCTGGTCACGGTCGCGGTCGCCCAGGGGACGGTCGCGACGGCCGACGCGGACCCGACGTTCGCCGGCCTCCAGGTGGTGGCGAACGGGGCCGGGGTGGCGACGTTCGTGGTCAAGAGCCCGCAGTCGACGAGTGCGTTGACGAGCGCGGTGACGGCGAGCGAGGTGACGGGGGCGACGACCTCGGCCCCGTTCACGGTCAGCTACACCGGGACGGCGGGCGGCGGCGGCGTGACGACGGCGTACCGGTTCGACTTCGACGGCGGGTCGAACGACACGGCGGCCCCGCGGCTGAGCGTGCACGGGAGTCAGACGTTCAACGCCCTGACCGGGTACGGGTGGGTGACGGGCGTGTCGGACTTCGAGCGGTCGCTGGCGAGCGTGAGTGCCACCACGGTCCCGCAGCTGTACCGGGACGGGGCGTGGGGGTACGGGAGCGGGACGTTCCGGGTCGCGGTCACGCCGAGCGAGGCGAACCTGGCGGCGCGGATCTACGTCGGCGACTCGTACACGAACTGGCCGTACATCTCGCTGAGCGTGGAGGGCAACCCGACCCCGTTCGCGGTGAACACGAGCGCGATCCCGTTCGGGGCGTACTCGCTGACCGGGAGCGACGCGAACGGGGACGGGCGGTGGGACATCACCATCTCGAGCGGGTACGTGTGGGTGGTGAACGGGCTGGACGTGGCGAGCGGCGGGGCCGGGAACCTGCCGGCGCTGCCGCAGCAAGCCGCGCCGGGGCTGGCGGCCGGCGGGCGGACGGGGAGCGTGCTGAGCGGGACCGAGTTGGCCCCGGTGGTGGCGGG
>JANMQE010000381.1:0-1503 GCA_031370195.1 Phyllobacteriaceae bacterium | reverse complement strand
CTCGCCCAATGTCTCTGATGGTCGTCAGCAGCAGAAAGCCCACGTGTCATCAAAATATCCTCATGACCGAGACGCGCCCGTGCCGTCCGGACGCCTGTCCCGGCTGTTCAATCTGGGCGGCATGGCTGCTGGTATTGCCGGTCGCATGGCGGTGGACGGGTTGCAGCAGATCGCCGAAGGCAAGCGACCCGACCTCCCGGGCCTTCTTCTGACACCCGCCAACGCTTTGCGTTTCACAGAACGTTTGTCGCACATGCGCGGCGCGGCGATGAAACTTGGACAGATGCTGTCAATGGATGCGGGGGCCATCTTGCCAGCCGAGTTGACATCGGTGCTGAGCCAGTTGCGTGAAAATGCCAAACCGATGCCCGCAGCACAGCTGCAGCGGGTTCTGGATGCGCAATGGGGCACAGGCTGGCAGACGCGCTTCGTCCGGTTTGACATGCGTCCGTTTGCTGCCGCATCAATAGGACAGGTGCATCGTGCCAGACTGCCCAACGGCCAGCAGTTGGCGATCAAAGTTCAATATCCGGGCGTGCGGGCAAGCATCGACAGCGATGTAGACAATGTCGCAGCGCTGATGCGCCTGCCCGGGCTATTGCCGCGCGGCATGGATATCGCGCCGTTAATAGCAGAGGCGAAACACCAACTTCGCGAAGAAGCGGATTATCTCAGCGAAGCACGTCGTCTTGCACAATTTCGCACGCTGCTCGAAACATCGGGCACTTTCGTTCTGCCAGAGCTGAATTTTGACTTCAGCACCAGCGAGATTTTGTCGATGACTTACATCGAAAGTGTGCCGCTGGAGGCTCTGGTGCGCGCCGACCAGAACACGCGCGACCAGGTGGCGACGGACCTGATCGAACTGACTCTGCGTGAGTTGTTCGAGTTCGGCATCATGCAGACAGATCCGAACCTCGCCAATTATCGTTGGCAGCCTGACAGCGGCAAGATTGTTCTGTTGGATTTTGGGGCCACACGCGCCATCGCACCAACGCTTGCCAAGGACTTCCGCACACTTTTGAATGCGGTGCTTGACGGCGACGCAGAGTTGATCCGCACTGCGATGCAAACCATCGGCTACTTCGACGCCAACGTCGCCGCCCGCCACCAGCGGCTGATCCTGCAGATGTTCAACACCGCAATGGCACCATTGCGGCAGGGGTTGCCGTTCGATTTCGGCAGCTCGGACCTGCTCGAACGCCTGCGCGACACGGGCCTTGCCATCGGCAATGACCGCGACCTTAAGCACGTGCCACCTGCGCAAACACTGTTTCTTCATCGCAAGATCGGCGGCATGTATTTGATGGCGGCGAAGCTGAAGGCGCGGGTGGATCTTCGACGAATTGTCGAAAGGTATCGGTGAGCGCCACAATCACCAACAGCCGCCCAATCCTCAAGGATTATATCTCAGGCGGCGCACACCCGGTTTCGCCCCTGCCGCTTGGCCTGATACAGCAATCGGTCAGCCCGCCTGTAAAAAGCGTCGGCGTCTTCGCTGTG
>JANMQE010000378.1:0-2437 GCA_031370195.1 Phyllobacteriaceae bacterium | reverse complement strand
AATCACCCGCAACACAGAAGCACTCCGCAAGATCGTCGCGGTGATGTTTGCGATGTTGCGCGAGAATCCCGGTTCCTTTCCCCTCTACCGCGAAGCGGGGTCCGAAGGACGGGCGAGACCCGTGCCTCGCCCCGGGCCAGCTGCTTCGCATAGCGAAGCGGTGAGGGCGAGTCAGCCGGACACGGGCAATGCAAACGCCAACACATCTGCAACCTTCACCCTCCCACACCGCCTCTACTGCGCCATCCTCCTCATCCTGCGCCCGGCAGAATCCGCGCTGCGGAGACTCATCGTCATCGCCGCGCGCGGCCTAACCATTAAGCCAAGATCCGCGAGCCAAACCCTGCCAAACTTCCCGTCATTCGCCACCACGAACGCCGCGCGCGTCCCGTCATTCGCCCTCCTCGACCCGCTCAAGCATTTCTCGCTCGATAATTTCGACCAAACCGCCAATCCCCACACCAGCTTCTTAAGCTCTTGGGACCCAAGCGACTTCGCGCAGTCCATCTCGCAGCCCGACGAACCCATCAACGCAACCCAGCTCTTCAGCCGCATGCGGGCCTTGAGGGCCGCCCTCGGCGACATCCCCAAACAAGCCCGCCGCCTCGCGCGCTGGCAGGCACGCCGCGACCTCGCGCTCAAGGCCAAGCGTCCAACCCGCATCTCAATCTTCCGCCCCGGCCTTCCACCCGGCTGGCGGCAGCGGTCCATACATGATGTCGATGATGTGCTGAGAGAATGCCACGGCCTCGCGCTTCATGCGGTCAACGGGCCGGATACGGGGTGAGCGCTTCACGCTGCAATTTTGGCAAACTTGAAAAGGGTGGTTTTAAGCAAAAGCCGCCCCACCATTCGTCATCGTCAGGCTTGTCCCAACGACCCAGTTCTTGTTTCGACGTTGGCAAAAAACGAAGTCTGGGTCGTCGGGACAAGTCCGACGATGACGAAGTTTGGGTTGCGCAACGACCGGCCGACAGCGCCGGTATGCGCCGAACCGCCCTACCAATCCCGTGTCCGCTTGATCTTCTCCGCTTGCGCGCGCTTGCTCATTTTGCCGAATTCACGGCTTCGGGCGTGGGCTTCGTAAAGCATTTCGGTGTTGTGACGCTCTTCACGCTGCAGTTTCTGGAAGCGCTCGAGCCGTTCCGGCTCCAACACTCCAGACGTGATTGCCGCTTGCACAGCGCAGCCGGGTTCACTGGTGTGCTGGCAATTTGTGAAGCGGCACCCTGCGGCCAGCGCAGTGATGTCGTCGAAGACGGTTTCGATACCGCCCGCGGCATCGACCACCTGGATTTCACGCATACCCGGCGTGTCGATCAGCCAGCCGCCGGTCTGCATCCGGTGGAGCGAACGGCCCGAGGTCGTGTGGCGGCCGCGTGCGTCGCCCTCTCGAATGCCTTGTGTTTCCTGGGTCTGGCTTTCAAGAAGGCTGTTGATGATCGTCGATTTGCCGACGCCGGACGAACCCATCAGCGCGACCGTCTGGCCTTTGGCCAGCCATGGCTCAAGGCGAACCATGTCCTCTGGTTTGCGCGAGTCGATGGCTTCAATCAAAAGGTCATGCCGGATGGTCCGCGCTTCATCGAGATACGGGCCAAGATCATCAATCAAATCAGCTTTGGTGATGATCAAGACGGGCAAAACACCGGCCTCGTGCGCCAGCGCCAGATAGCGTTCGAGCCGCGCAATGTTGAAATCCATGTTCGCGGATGTGACAATGAACACGGTGTCGACGTTGGCGGCGATCAGCTGCAAGCGATTGGTCTTGCCGGCGTTACGGCGCTTGAACAGGCTTTTGCGCGGGTAAAGTGCGGCGATGCGTTTGGTTTGCGGGTTGACTGCAATCCAGTCGCCGATGGTCGGCCTGGCCTCTTCGTCGGACTGCTGCAGGCTTTGCCCGATGCGCCCGGCAAACTCGGGACCTGCAACATCAAGCGCGTCACGGTGCACTGCCATCACCCGGACGGGAATGGTTCCGTCAAACGCCGGATCGGTTTCTGCAATCTTGTAAACCTGCGACCAGCCAAAATCGGCCAGCGTCATGGGAGTGGTGTTGGGAGTTGTGTCATTTGTGTTCACTGAAGTCATTCCTGCAAACCAATGGAAACTGCGCTGCGCAGGGCGAAAGCCCAGGCGCGCGTTGCGAGGGGCTGACAGGGATGGTGTGGCGATGAAGCGGTGTGAGACCTCAAACCAAAGCGACCGGGCCAGCCGGGGCGTTTGTTGCAACAGGCATGAAACACTCCTTCCGTGGCGGGCGTTGCGATGGTGTGAATTTACTGCGGGTTGGGCTTCGCGTCAATCACGGACGGCGGTAAGCCAGAGGCAAACCGTAAAGATGGCCGATGCGGGCGACGGCTTCAGCATAGGGCTCGCGAACAACGCTCATCGTGTGGCCGGAGGCATGAATCATGACGGTTTCACTTTCCATCAT
>JANMQE010000370.1:0-4667 GCA_031370195.1 Phyllobacteriaceae bacterium | reverse complement strand
GACGGCCCGGCCGGCACCTCCAACCTGTCGGACTCGGATGATCCGTATGATCAGGCCGTTTCCATCGTGCTGCGTGACAAGAAGGCATCGACTTCCTACATACAGCGCCGGATGGGCATCGGGTATAACCGTGCCGCCTCGCTGATCGAGCGGATGGAGCAGGAAGGCATTGTCGGCCCGTCCAACCAGACCGGCAAGCGCGACATTCTCGTGCCGACCGAAGACGACATGATGTGACATCAATTCGCCCGCTTGCCGCCACAGTGACAACAGACTGGCAGGCTAGGGACAAGTCAGGGCAACCCCTGCAGGAGACGCGCAGATGAACGGACCGATGGAATTCAAGACTGGCGGCACGACTGTTTCGCGGCGCAGCTTTCTCGCCGGCACCGGCGGCATGGCGCTTGCTGCGATGGCCTTGATGGGTCCGGCAGAGGCGGCTGCGGGGTCTGCTTCGGTTGATGCGATCGCCACGCATTTTTCCGGCGTCAAAACGCTGACCGGCGAATTCGTCCAGTTCGGGCCGCGCGGTGAGCAGACCGGCGGCACGTTCTACATCTCGCGCCCGGGCAAAATCCGCTTCAACTATGAAAAGCCCTCGCCGATCCGTGTTGTCGCTGACGGCAAGTCGGTTGTCGTGAACAACAAGAAGCTTGATACGTGGGATATCTACCCGCTCGAAAAGACGCCGCTGAAGCTGCTTTTGTCAGACAAGATCGACTTTTCCGGCGACAAGCTGAAGTCGGTCAAGGAAGAGTCTGATCTGACGACGCTTGTGATGACCGACAAGAAAATTTTCGGCAATGCCAAGATCACCATGATGTTTGATCCCAAAAGCTATGAGCTGCGCCAGTGGACGATCACCGATGCGCAAGGGCTCGACACAACGGTGATGATTTTCAACACCAAAGAGGGTGTGAAATTCGAGCCGACAATGTTCGACATTGACTATGTCCGCGTCGCCCGGGCGCAGGAAAAGAAAAACGGCAAATAATTTCGTCGTCCGATTTGGCGATACCGGCAACCGCTGACGCTTGAACTTGGCGCGCGGCTTTGGCAATGTCGCGCCATGACTTTTTCAATTGCCACATGGAATATCAATTCCGTCCGCCTGCGCCGTCCGATTGTCGAAAGGCTGATGACTGAGCGCGATCTTGATGTGATTTGCCTGCAGGAAATCAAATGCCGGGACGAAGAGTTTCCGGCGGAAGAGTTTGCGGCGGCAGGATACAAATATCAGGCGATTTGTGGCCAGAAGGCCTACCATGGTGTCGCCATCTTGTCGCGGCATCCGCTTGAAACCACCGCCCAAGAAAAATTCTGCAAGATCGAAGACAGCCGCCATATCTCGGTGCTGGCCGAGATCCATGGCAAGCCCGTTCATATCCACAATTTCTATGTTCCTGCTGGCGGCGATGAGCCAGATCCGGTGATCAATCCGAAATTCCGTCACAAGCTTGATTTCGTCGAGGAAATGCGCCGCATCCGGCCGGAGCATCCCAAAGCGCCGTCGATACTGGTTGGCGATCTCAACATTGCGCCGCTGGAACATGATGTATGGGGGCACAAGGAGCTGTTGAAGGTTGTCAGCCATACGCCTGTCGAGACGTCGGGGTTTGAAGCCATGCGCAAGGATTGCGGTTGGGTGGACCTGATGCGCCAGTTCACGCCGGAGCCGGAAAAGCTTTACACATGGTGGAGTTATCGGGCCGCAGATTGGCAAGCCTCCAACCGTGGCCGCCGTCTTGACCATATCTGGTCGTCTTCCGACCTGTCACCAAAGCTCAAGAACATTGAGATCGTGAAGGCAGCGCGCGGCTGGCACAAGCCGTCAGACCATGTGCCGGTGATTGCGACGTTTGATTTGTAAATCTCTGGCCTTGGGAATTTCCAAATGGCCTCTCAGTCGCCGAACCGCTTTTCCAAGCTTGCAACATCATTGATGAAACCGCCGAACTGCCGCGACATGGCGGCGTGCAACTTGGCGGCCAGATCCGGATATTCTTCCAGCACGCGCCGGAACAGCGAGCGCGAGATGCGGATCACCTCGCTGTCAGCGGCGGCAACGGCACCGGTCGGGCGTTGATTGGCAGAAATAAGCGCAAGTTCGCCAAGCAGGGTACCCGGCCCTGCCGTATGCACGATGCGCCTGTCCGTGCCCCTGTCTTCAAACAAATTGACTGATCCGCTCAAGACAACAAAGCCGCAATCGGCGGCTTCGCCTTCGCGGTAAAGTTCGCGGCCTTTGTTGACCGTCAAATGCTCAGTGCCGAATGCAATGAGACGCAGCTGCTCCGGGCTGAAACCGTGAAAAAGCGGCACCTCTGACAGCGTCAGGACGTCTGAATCAATGCCCATTGCAGCTCCGAATTACCTTCCAACATGGAATTAACGGCCAACCACCTTACGGAACAAGCTTGTAGCCGCCGCTTTCTGTCACAAGGATTTCTGCGTTGGAAGGGTCGCGCTCGATCTTCTGGCGCAGGCGGTAGACGTGGGTTTCGAGCGTGTGCGTGGTGACGCCGGAGTTGTAACCCCAGACTTCTTCCAGAAGGATGTCGCGCGTGACCACCTTGTCGCCCGCGCGGTAAAGGTATTTGATTATCGCGGTCTCTTTTTCCGTCAGGCGCAGTTTTGAGCCCTTTTTGTCAATCAGCAGCTTCTGGCTTGGTTTGAACGTGTATTGCCCGACGGTCAGCGTCACATCTTCGGAATTCTCGTGCTGGCGCAATTGGGCGCGGATGCGGGCTAGCAGCACCGCGAAACGGAACGGTTTGGTGACATAGTCGTTGGCGCCTGATTCGAGGCCAAGGATCGTGTCTGAATCTGTGTCATGGCCGGTCAGCATGATGATCGGCGCCTTGAAGCCGCCTTTGCGCAACAGCCGCACGCCTTCGCGCCCGTCCATGTCCGGAAGACCGACGTCCATGATCAGCAAATCGATAACGCCCGCGCGCGCTGTCTGCACGCCTTTGGTCGCGCTGTCGGCTTCCAGAACCTTGAATTCTTCATAAAGCGCCAATTGCTCGAGAAGCGTCTGGCGAAGATCATTGTCATCATCAACAAGCAGGATGGTTTTGGCAGCCATGGAGTGTCCTTCCGCAATTTGATTTGCACGCTATGCCGTTTTCGCGCTTGGCGAAAGAGCGATTGGCTGAGTATGTATGGCGCAAAACAGCCAAGTCACGGTGAATCACGGCCAATGCCTGTCAATTTCTCTTACATCAGCGTGAAAAAGCGTCCGGGGCACGTCTCGCAAGGGTTGCTGACGGTGGGCGGACGGACCCATGTCTGTGCGCTTGGCAGAGGCGGAATCAAGGCGTTGAAGCGTGAGGGCGATGGCGCAACGCCGCTTGGGCGCATGCGGCTGACCGGTGCATGGTTCCGGCCGGAGCATGTGCAGTTTCGCGTCGCGCGGCTCGGACTGGCGCGAATCACGGCCACGAGCGGCTGGTGTGACGCGCCGGATGACCGGCGCTACAATCGACCGGTTGATTTGCCCTATCCGGCCAGCCACGAGACGATGAAGCGCGCGGACGGGCTCTATGATCTGGTCATTGTGCTGGATTTCAACCTGATGCCACGAAGGCGCGGTGGCGGCAGCGCTATTTTCATGCATGTCGCAACGCCGGGCCTGACGCCGACTGAAGGGTGTGTGGCACTGCCGGCAAAGGTGTTGATGCGGCTGTTGCCGGGGTTATCCCGGCGGACTGTGTTGTCAGTAAACTATTGAGCCTGTTTGTAGCGCCAAACAACCGTCATGCGCACATCCTGATCTTCGAGCGCGCGCGTGACATGCACTTGATGTTCGGACAGTTTTTCCAGCCGATCCTTTGGCAAATACGCCCGGCCCGGATCGCCGATGAGGATTTGTGTGCCATGCAAGGCCAATTCTTCGAACCATCGCAACAGCACCACTGCCATTGCCTGATCGTAGAAGACATCCCCGGCCAGTACGACATCCCAGCCACGGTGCTGCCCAACCAGATTTTCCGCAGTGTGTTCCAGTGTGAAACCGTTCAGACCCGCATTCAGGGCCACGGCATCCGCTGAAAACAGATCAATATCCGCCGCGAGAATAGACGCCGCGCCGCTCATCTGGGCGGCAATCGCAACTAGTCCGGAGCCCGTGGCGAAATCGAGGACATTCTTGCCGCGCACACAGTCCGGAGTGTCCAGCACATGCCGCGCCAGACCTTGACCACCTGCCCAAGCGAAGGCCCAGAATGGCGGCTCGAGGCCGCTCGCCTGCAACTCATCCTCGGTGCGATGCCAGAGATCATGTGCCTCGTCAGCCAGATGCAGTTTGATTTCAGGCACATGCGGCGGCGACTGGATTGAGGTGTTTTCAAGAATAAAACGCCGGAAATGATGGCCCGGCGTCAGCCGTGCGTTCATTTCGGGACCGGAACAAGCCCGCCCATGCGGCAGATTTCCTGCCATTCTTCATCCTTCACCGGCTGAACGGACAGGCGCGTGTTGACCACCAACACCATATCGGCAAGTACCGGATTGGCCTTGCAGTCGTCGCGCGAGACGGGCTTTGGCACGTCGCAGAACGCCTTGATGTCCACGCACTCCCAGCGGTAGTCCTCCGTCGTTGAATCGGGGTGGCAAAGCGCGCTCACCTCTGCGATGCCGACGATCTCGAGCCCGATGTTGGAATG
>JANMQE010000359.1:0-26272 GCA_031370195.1 Phyllobacteriaceae bacterium | reverse complement strand
GGCGGGAGGAGCCTGGCCTTCATTTCCAGCTGGACAATTACGCGTCCGGCTTCTGCCTAAACCGACCGGGAGGAGAATGCCGGTTCAAGAGCTATTTGTTGGACGCCAATCAGGCTGCCTTGAATTCCGAAACTGCCTTCTCGAAGGCGGCCTTGACCGGAGCAGTGGCCTTTTCAGCAGCCTTGGACGAAACGTCCTGCAATTCCTTGGCCTGAGCGGTCACGAGCTCAGCCTGCTTGCGGAAGAACGAGGTCTGCAGCTCAACGAAATCGGAGATCGACTTGACGCCGACCAGAGCTTCGAGGTGCGAAAGACCGGCTTCCGTGTTGGCGCGCAGAGCCGAAATGGCCTTGAGCGAAACTTCGGCACCAGCGGTCTGGACGGACTTGAAAGTGTCTTCTACCGACTTCTGGGCTTCTTCGGTTGCGGTCTTCATCTTGGCATACGCGTCTTTCGACTGCGCAAGGCCCTTTTCTGCGAAATCGCGGAACTGGTCATTGACCTTCGAGGCATCAAAGGACGGCATTGCGAAAGCATCGGTTTCTGGCTTCTTGGACATTTTCAGGTCTCCATACGTGGCATTCATTTGCCAGCGGGGTTATTCATGAACCGTATATATGACAGATGATTGTGCATTGCAACATTTTTTTGCAGTGCACCATTTTTTTCGGTTAACCAAGCGACGAGAAACGGGCTGCGGGCCCCAACGGTTTGTGGACGGGCGCTCTGGAACCAATTATTAACAAAGGCTTAATGAAACCGACCATGGGAACGATAGCGTCAGTGCCTTATCCTTTTATCGAGATTGCTGTTTTGGACAGGGTTCGCGACCGTCTCACCGCTGGCGATGCGGTGCTGGTTTTGGAGCCATCGCTTGATACGGTGATTTTTGCCAATGGCGCAGGCGCGAGGTTGGCCGGGTTCGATAATCCTGTGGATTTGACCGGCAGTGACCCGGAGCTGGGTATCAGCGCGAAAAGACAAGTTGGCGCGCTGGACCTTGCAGAGCTGCGCGGCAAGTCAGCCGTGATCGCACTGCGCATCACGACAAGCGTTGAGAGCCGCATGGTTATGGTGTCGGTTTGCGCGGTGCGCCTGTCAGACGGCGGA
Organism: Phyllobacteriaceae bacterium; assembly: GCA_031370195.1. Lineage (GTDB taxonomy): Bacteria > Pseudomonadota > Alphaproteobacteria > Rhizobiales > Rhizobiaceae > JANMEX01. The sequence continues at coordinate 25,162 of JANMQE010000359.1, read as the reverse complement.
CAGGCGATCATGATCAGTGCCCCGGCGGAAGGCGGTATTGCCAATGCGATAGATGGATTGGCCAGCGACGACAGTCACGCGGCGATACTGAACTCAGATGGCGGCATCGTCGTTGGCAGCCCGCAATTTGAGGGGCTGGATCTTAATGCAGTGGACTTGCAGAGGCTGGCAAACAACGCCCTTTCAGCTCATGACCGCATGGTCAAACGCCGGATTCAAGCTGGAAGTCGGACATATCCTGCAGGCGTTGGCCGGATTTGCGACGAGCCCGCACAGTTTATTCTGTTTGTGATTGAGGACAAGTTGCAGCCGGTGGCCCCAACGGAACCGGAGCAGGCGGCCCAACCCTTTGGCAGACGTCTGCCACCCGCTGAGCAACCTGCAATCGCGGCAGACCGTTGGTACTTTCATGGTGACCGCTTTGCAGGCGCAGCGTCAACCGGCCGTCAAACTGGCGACCGAAGAGCTCCGAGCGTAATTGACGCCGCAGTTATTCCGACAGCTGCAAATGAGTCCATGAAAGTTGACCGGGAGCCTGCCGTATCGCCGGTTATCGATGCTTTCGTTGCCTACAATAAAGGGCCTGAGCCGCATCGTATCCTGATCGACAGCGAATCCGCCCCGGTTCGCTTCACCTGGAAAATTGACGCGGCGGGCTTTTTCAGCATGATTTCCCCGGAATTCGGGCAGACAGTCGGTAAACATGCAGCTGATGTTGAGGGCCGGACATTTGCTGAAGTTGCGCAAGTGTTTGCGATGGACCCTTCCGGGGAAATACGCGACCTTTTGGAGCGGCATGATACCTGGTCAGGGCGGTCTGTGTTGTGGCCGATTGAGGGTACAGATTTGCGTGCGCCGGTCGATCTGGCCGCCCTGCCCGTCTATGATCGTGAACGGCGGTTTGAAGGGTTTCGTGGCTTCGGAATTGTGCGCATTGCAGATGCTGTGATTGACCCCGAGGCGATCGGCATTGCGCTCGCGCAGCGCGGACAAAACACAACTGCCTTACCTGAGGCCTTACCTACTCAACTGGAAGCCGGGACCCATTCACCCGTTGTGACAGAAATTTCAGAGGCTGCGCATGACCCTTGGCAAGGCGAAAAACCGGCACTTGAGTTGGCGACCGGCAGATTGCAACCGGCACCGTTAGACAAGGTGATCCGGCTTGAAGAGCGCCGCCAGCCGCGGCAGACCGCGTCATCCGGAGACAATGTGCTTTCTCCGGTTGAGCGGAGCGCCTTTCGCGAGATCGCAGAACGCCTGCGCCGCGAAGGACTGATCGCCGCTCCGGTTGAGAGTGCGCCACCTGTTGATTTGATGGCGGAGGCTTTGCCAATTCCTCACGACGGCGATGATGACGCCGCTGTAGACGTGGGCACAACTATTTCTTCAGCCTTTGAAGCGGCCGCCGAACCAGCATCTGACGACATAAACACAAGGTCCGAGGTTCTATCGACCATTGGCCCCGACGAGGTCGAGGCAGACATTGCCTACGGCGACGACGTGAAAGATCCGATTGAAACTGAGCAATTGATGCGCCTTGACCATTCTTCCATTGCGGCTGATCTCATAGACGACGTGGCGGTAGCTGATCATGCCGGGCCGGTTGATGCCACGGATCCAAATAGCCTGACTGAGCAGGAAGAGTTTCTTGGCGACGAGAGCTTTGCGTTCACTATAGATGGTGCCGATGGCGAGAACGCCGGCACCGGCGATGAGCAGCCAGTTTTTGATGAAACTGTCTCCAAAGTCGAAGACAGTGACGGGGTCGATGAGGCACCCATTCTGGCGCGTCTGCCAGTGCCAATTCTCGTGCACAATGGTGTGGACCTCTTGTTCGCAAATCAGGCCTTCTTTGACCTGACCGGTTTTCCAACCCTTGCGGCGCTTAATTGGGCGGGCGGGTTGGACCGATTGTTTGTCCGGCCCGAGGACCGTGAGGGCGACGTCACACATCTCAATTCATTGCTGCGCACAGCTTATGACGATTTGGTGCCGGTTCGGGCGCATCTGCATTCCGTGCCTTGGAAGGGAAGCCATGCGCTGCTCCTGTCAATGCGGCTTGTTGATATGCATGCGCTAGAGGCGCAGGCCGAGGCAGCAAACGACAGTGATCTTGTCGCATTGAAGCAGGAAGTGTCTGAGCTTTCGTCAGTGCTTGAAACCGCGACAGATGGTGTGGTGTTTGTACATGAGGACGGTACGGTACGTGCCATCACCCAATCGGCTGAAGCTCTGTTCGGATTCGATCCGGCGGACGTGCGCGGCAAGCCATTTACAGTCCTTTTTGCATCCGAAAGCCAACGCGCGGTCAGCGACTACCTGGCAAATCTTTCCGGTACGGGGGTTGCGAGCCTGATAAATGACGGGCGCGAAGTGATTGGACGCGAGTCGCACGGACGGTTTATTCCGTTGTTCATGACCATCGGCCGGCTTTCCGGCTCAACAGGCTATTGCGCGGTAATGCGCGATATCACCCAGTGGAAAAGGGCAGAAGAAGAGTTGAATGCCGCCCGCCGCGCCGCCGAGCATGCCTCGACGCAGAAGTCGGAATTTCTGGCACGGGTAAGTCACGAAATCCGCACGCCGCTCAATGCAATCATCGGATTCTCTGATTTGATGACGGAAGAACGATTTGGTCCGGTCGGGAATCTTCGCTATCTGGACTACTTGAAAGACATCAACCGCTCCGGGCGCCATGTGCTTGATCTGGTCAATGACCTTCTCGACATTTCCAAGATCGAAGCCGGACAGCAGGAAATGGACTTTGAGGCTGTCTCGCTGAACGAGACACTTGCCGAGGCAGTGTCGATGATGCAGCCGCAGGCAAATAAGGAGCGGGTGATCATCCGTTCGTCATTTGCGTCTGATTTGCCGGATGTTGTGGCGGACCTTCGTTCAGTCAAACAGATCGCGCTGAACCTGTTGTCAAATGCCGTGCGCTATACGGGCGCTGGCGGACAGGTGATCGTCTCAACTGCTTACGAATTGACCGGCGGCGTGGTAATACGGGTTCGCGACACTGGCATTGGAATGACTACGCAGGAAATTGAACAGGCGCTGAAGCCATTCAAGCAGATCAATGCATTGAACCGAGAGCGTGGGGACGGCACCGGATTGGGGCTGCCATTGACCAAAGCCATGGTTGAGGCAAACCGTGCGAATTTTACGATCACGTCAACGCCCGCTCAGGGCACTCTGATCGAGATCACATTTCCGTCGACGCGTGTGCTGGCGGATTGAACCATTCCAAACTGACGCATTTTCGATGTGCCATGCCGTTGACCCGATTGGGTCTCGCGCCTAGTCAAGTCGCTGACGGCTCATCCGTCACTCGATCACCCCGGGGCCTTGAACCCTAATGGCTTGGAGTTTCACTATGAATTTTACGCTTGGCGCTTTTATGCGCCCGCTTTCCATTTCCTTCGTTGCCCTGTCCACACTTGCCGCAGGCGGAACTGCGCGCTCGGAAGAATCGGTCAACATCTATTCTTATCGCCAGCCGCCGCTGATTGAGCCTGTGCTGAAGGCCTTTACCGAAAAGACCGGCATCAAGACCAATGTTCTCTTTCTCGACAAGGGCCTGGACGAGCGCATCTTGGCCGAGGGCGAGAATTCACCTGCAGATGTTATTCTGACGGTAGACATCGCGCGGCTTTCGGCAATTGTAGACAAGGGAATAACCCAGCCGGTCACAGATGCGGCGATTACGTCTGAAATACCGGCGGAATACCGTGATCCTTCCGGCAACTGGTTTGGCCTGACCAAGCGGGCACGCGTGGTCTACGCCTCCAAGGACCGGGTTGCACAGAATGAAATCACATACGAAGAGCTGGCTGATCCAAAGTGGAAAGGCAAATTGTGCACGCGTTCGGGGCAGCATGACTATAATCTGGCGCTTATCTCTTCGATGATTGCGCACAGCAGCGTGGAAAAAGCCGAGGCGTGGCTGCGAGGTGTCAAAGCCAATCTTGCCCGCAAGCCTGAAGGCGGCGACCGTGATCAGGCCAAGGCGATTTTCGCTGGCGAGTGTGACATCGCCATCGGCAACACCTATTATGTTGGCCAAATGCTGACCAACGACAAAGAGCCGGAACAGAAGCAATGGGCCGGGGCGATAAAAGTGTTGTTTCCCAACGCCAATGATCGCGGTAGCCATGTCAATGTTTCCGGTATGGCGCTTGCCAAATATGCGCCTGACAAGGAGGCGGCATTGAAACTGATGGCCTATCTTGCCAGCCCGGAGGCGCAGAAAATCTATGCGGAGCAGGTTTTTGAATATCCTGTTGACCCAAATGTGAAGCCGTCAGACCTTGTGGCATCTTTCGGTCCTCTGAAAGCTGACCCGCTGCCGTTGTCTTACATTGCCGCAAATCGCAAGGCTGCGTCTGAACTTGTTGATCGTGTGGCATTTGATGACGGAGCCGGGAGCTGAACCGTTATTTGAAATCCATCAGGGGCATCCGATGCGGCGCCCTTTTTCCATTTTTGCCGTTGGGCACATAGACAGGCATGACGATTGATCCAGCGACCAAGCTGACTTCAAAACCCCGGGGTCAACGGCATCTTTGGTTGACCGGTGTCACGCTGACGATTGTTGCGCTGTCATTGCTGCCGCTTGCATCTCTTCTGGTTCTGGCATTTGGCGGCGGGACTGACGACCTTCGTCACCTTGCAATAACCGTTCTGCCGCAGTCCATGATTGTTACAGCACAGGTGATGATTATTGTCGCCGTTCTCACGGGTTCAATTGGCGTGTTGAGTGCATGGCTGGTGATCAGCTTTAACTTTCCGTTCCGGCGGATGCTGTCCTGGATGCTTGTGCTGCCGATTGCCATGCCCGCATACATCGCGGCGTACAGTTTTGTGGAATTTCTTCATTTTGCCGGACCTGTGCAAACACTCATTCGCGAGGTGTTCGGATTTAAAACCAATGCCGATTACTGGTTTCCTGATGTGCGCTCCGTTTGGGGTGCGGGCTTCATTCTTTCCGCTGTTCTTTACCCCTATGTCTATCTTTCGACACGCGTTGTGTTTCTGATGCAGGGGCGCAACACTGCCGATGTCGCCCGTTCATTGGGCGCGTCGCCGTTGCGTGTGTTTGCCAGAGTGTTGTTGCCCATGGCCAGACCGGCAATCGTTGCCGGTGTTGCACTTGCGCTTATGGAAACGCTCAATGACATTGGCGCTGTGGAGTATCTCGGTGTGCGAACACTGACGTTTTCGGTCTACAACACGTGGCTATCGCGCGGGAGTCTGGCCGGGGCAGCGCAAATTGCTGTGATCATGCTGACCATCGTGTTTGCCCTCTTGGCAGTTGAGGCACATGCCCGCAGGCAATTGCGCTTCTCTGGCTCACGGTCCGCCAATTTCTCCAGCCGTCCGGCGCGGCGGCAATTGAAAGGAGCAGTGGCACTTGCTGCCACTCTCGGCTGTTTCTTGCCAACCGCAGTCGGTTTCGGCATCCCGTTTCTTGTGCTTTTGCGATTTGCCCTGAACCGTCTTGACCAACTCATGGCACAGGAATTTCACGCGGCGCTTTTCAATTCGCTTATGACCGGTGCACTTACTGCGGCGATTACCGTGTCGGTGAGCCTGTTTTTGATTCACTCCGGGAAAATGCAGCATTTGCCGCGCATGCCGCTTGTTACGCGGCTTGCAGCGATGGGCTACGCACTACCGGGGACGGTTCTTGCAATTGGCCTGCTCTTTGCGCTAGGGGGGGCGGATCGCATTCTAAGCACCGCGATGAAGGCGTTGTCGCTGCCTGCACCAGGTTTGATATTTTCAGGCACTTTGCTGGCTGTCATTCTTGCCGCAAGCATCCGCTTTCTGGCGGTGGCGGATTCCGGGTTGCACTCGGGTCTGCAAAAATTGCCGGCAAATCTTGACCACGCTGCACGAAACCTTGGCCGGTCATCTCGCCAAGCGATGTTTCAGATCACGCTGCCACTGCTTCGCCCGGCCATACTGACAAGCGTGGTACTGGTTTTCGTTGATACGGTGAAGGAATTACCTGCGACAATTCTGCTGCGCCCGATCGGCTTCAACACGCTGGCGACCCTGGTTTACGAAAACGCATCGCGCGCGGCGGTCGAAGATGGTGCCGTGGCTGCCCTTGCAATTGTGCTGACAAGTCTTGTTCCGGTGGCGCTGCTCTCACACGCGCTTTCCACAGATGGACAAGCATAAAAAAACGGCGCCGGGTTAAACCGGCGCCGTGTTGAAACTATGCTGTATAACGGGCGGCAGGGTCAAAAATGGCAAATTTCCGAAGGTCATTTGCGATTTCGTGTTGGATCGAACCTGTCGCATGCCGCTTAACAAAAGCTTACCGGCATTTTTAAAATGCCGCGGAAGGGTGTTTCAAAACGAAACGCGGTAAATTTCTGTGGACCAATTTGTTAACCAAGTCTCGACCGCCAAGCCACATACGTGTGCAGCGCCGTGAGCAACCGCGAAACGCTACGACCTGTGTGTTGTGCGCCGGAACACGCTATGCACTTGAATTGGGACGCGCATGAGCTAAACCGTTTGAAATGTCCAATAATGAAACAGTAACCATGACAAGTGCTGACAATCCAGAGACAACGAAGCGCTTGCCAGCCTGGGTGAAATGGTTGGCTGTGACCGGCACAATTGTTGCCGTCTTATTGGGACTGGTGGTGTTCATTCTGCCAATGGGGTTGAACCAGCCCCAGCTTCGCGCGCAATTGGAGCGCCAGATTGCAGAAATGGGCGGCATGAAACTTTCGGTCAACGGGGACGCGGCGATCAGCTTTTTTCCGTTCAAAGTCACACTCGCTGATGTGACATCCACCGATGCACATGGAGCGTTGACTGTTACGGCAAAGCGCGTTGAGGCCCGTTTTTCGATGCTCTCTGCCTTGGTAGGGCGGATTGCTGTCAAGGAATTGATCCTGGACGGTGCGAACATCGTTTTGCGGGAGAGAACCGGCCGAAAGTTCAGTTCCATCCCGCAATCTGGTGCGCTAAAACCGACAATCGACATTGCCAAAGCGGCCATTGATGCGAATTATGACAACCCCGATCTTGGCTCGATAACAAACCGTTCACTTGGCAGTGTCCGGCTTTCAAATTCAAAGATCTCGTTGATCTGGCTCACTGGCCGGGAGGACATTGCTACCGATGTAAACGGGGCCGTTGACTGGCTGACACTTCGCGGCAATGCAATGATGTCGGGCAGCGGAGTATGGCGCGGGGAGGTGGTGAGGGTTGGCTTGTACTTGGCCGAACCACTGTTGCTCGCTTCTGGAGGTACCAGCGCCGGTTCGTTGGATTTTACCTCCGAGCCGCTGACTTTCACATTCGACGGAGACTTCAATCTGGCTGCGGATTTTTTTGCCAAAGGCAGCACGACGTTGAAGGCACCATCAATCAGCAAGCTCTTTGCCTGGTTCGCGGCGCCGATGCGTGGAGGGGACAGGCTTCAGGCAGTGGAATTGTCTGGCAATTTGGTCGTCTCAAAAGGCAAACTGCGTGTGAGCGACCTGCTTTTTTTGATTGGCACAAACACTGCCACTGGCACCATGGAAATAGATTTGGCAGCGCGGCCGCCGAAACTCGCCGGAACGATGGCATTCGAGATGTGGGATTTTACGAGGCTTGGGCAGGTGTTGCCATATACAGCTGAGAACGGCGGCGCTGGCTCTGCAGAGCATGTCCCTTTAAGCGGCCTTGACTTGGACTTTCGTATTTCGGCGAGAACTGCAATGGTCGAGCAATTTGTTGTCAAAAACGCTGCGGGGACCATTCTTCTCAATGCGGGGGAAGCGCTGCTTGACCTTGGAAATGCAGAATTCGGCGGTGGTGTGGTGTCAGCCAATCTTCAGGTGACGGGAGCGGGCGGGTCACGGCGCGCGATGATGAAATTTTCTGCCCGCAATGTGATGCCAGGTCAATTGTCATCCAATGCTTCGTTTCCGCGATTTGATGCGCCAGTGAACCTGAACTTCGAGCTTTCCGGACCATATAAGACACTGCCGGATTTTCTTCGAACCGGTGAAGGCTCTTTTTCTGCCGAGGCGTCTGCCGGAATCATTCGCAATTTTTCTGCTGACAGTTTTTTTGGTGCCATTCGCTATGGCAATATTTTTGCACTGCCTGAGATGTATTCAGGACTGTCAACGCTGGAATCTGCCGTCGTCAATGCAAAACTGAACAAAGGTGCCGCCGTTTTGCAGGCAAGCGAACTGAACATCAATGGCCAGCGAATTGTGCTGACCGGGGCCGTTCCCTATACCTCAGGCGGCGTGGCACTGAATGGCGTTATCAGCGGACAGAGCAACCCCGGAAACTGGACACCTTTCTTCATCGGTGGCTCATGGGACAAACCGTTTGTCACGCTTGTGCCGTTGCAAAAGTGATCAGCCCCTGAGCGCAGCCTGCTCATCGCGAACCCGCTGCACCTCACGTTGCTTGTTGATGATTGACGTTGCGACCACACCAACGGAAATCACGGCGATCATGATGGTGCACACGGCATTGATTTCCGGGGTGACACCGAGCCGGACCTGGCTGTAGATTTTCATTGGAAGCGTGGTTGCGCCAGGTCCTGACGTGAACGAGGCGATCACAAGATCGTCGAGCGACAGCGTAAACGCGAGCATCCAGCCTGACACGACCGCCGGCAATATGACCGGCAGCGTGATTTGCATAAAGGTCGTTACCGGCGTTGCGCCAAGATCCATGGCCGCTTCTTCCAGTGAGCGATCGAAGGTGACAAGGCGTGACTGCACCACCACAGCGACAAAACACATCGTCAGCGTCGTGTGCGCCAAAGTCACTGTCCAGAAGCCGCGATCAAAGCCTACCGCAACGAACAGCAGCAGCAATGACAGTCCAGTGATGACTTCCGGCATCACCAAGGGTGCATAAATCATGCCGGAAAACAGGATGCGCCCGCGAAAGCGAGTGTAACGCGTCATCGCCAATGCGCCGAGCGTGCCCAGAACCGTGGCGATGCTGGCGGATAGAAGCGCGACGCGGATCGTGACCCAGGCCGCGTCCTTCAAACCTTCATTATGCAGCAGCGAGGCGTACCATTTGGTCGAGAAGCCGCCCCACACTGTCACCAGTTTGGATTCGTTGAAGGAAAAGATGACCAGAAGGACAATCGGCAGATAGAGGAACGCAAAACCAAGAATGACGGAGGTGACGTTGAAGCGGGACCAGGTGGTGTTCATTTGCCTGCCTCCTGCGCTTTGGCTTGCGCATTCTGGAAGAGCACAATCGGGATCACCAGCATGGCCAGCAAAATCACTGCCACGGCAGATGAGACCGGCCAGTCACGGTTGGAGAAGAACTCGTTCCACAGAGTCTTGCCGATCATCAGCGTTGATGAACCGCCAAGCAGATCCGGAATGACGAACTCGCCGGTAGCCGGAATGAACACGAGGAAACATCCAGCGATCACGCCGGGAAGCGACAGCGGGAAGGTGACTTTCCAGAATGCCGACGTCGGCGGGCAACCCAGATCCTGCGCCGCCTCGATCAGCGAATAATCCATCTTTTCCAGCGCCGAATAGATCGGAAGCACCATGAACGGCAGGTACGAATAAACGATTCCAATATAGACCGCAGTGTAAGTGTTCATGATCTGCAAGGGCGAGGAAATTATGTGCAGGTTTATGAGCAACTGGTTGAGCAGGCCCTCCGGCTTCAGGATGCCGATCCATGCATAGACGCGGATCAGGAAGGAGGTCCAGAACGGCAGGATCACCAGCATCAAGAGCGTTGGGCGCAATGTCTGCGGCGCGCGCGCCATGCCGTATGCCAATGGATATGCAATAAGCAGCGTCAGAAATGTCGCAACGCCAGCGATCATGATGCTGGAGAGATAGGCGCGGTAGTAGAGCGGGTCTTCAGTCAGGAAAACGTAATTGTCGGTGGAAAGCGATTTCAGCTTTTCAGCGGTGTCCACACCGTTGAACACCGGATTGTAGGGCGGCATCTGGATGGCCGTCTCAGAGAGCGAAATCTTGAAAACGATCAAGAACGGCACGAGGAAAAAGATGATCAGCCAAAGGTAGGGTATGCCGATGGTGAGGCGGTTGAATATGAAAGTCAGCGGATTTTTCATCACCAAGCCTCAGTTCTTCAACACGATGCCGGCGTTTGCCGGGAATGTGACCCAAACCTTGTCATCCCACGCCAGCGGCTCTTCCGCTTCGCGGGTGGCGTTCATCTGCGAAATCTTGATGACCTTGCCGGAGCCGATCTTGACGTGGAACACGGTCATATCGCCGAGGTAAGCGATATCCCAGACATCGCCTTCCACCGAGTTGATGCCGGGGTTGACCGGCGTCTTCTTGGACACTTTGAATTTTTCCGGGCGCAATGCGAACCAAACCGACGATCCCGCCGCTGGCGCATCCGGGATGTCGGCCTTCACGACAAATCCGTCACTGGTGGCTATTTCCATTGCACTGCCGTTTGACTTTTCGACCTTGCCTTCAAACATCGACACATTGCCAATGAAGTCTGCGACAAACTTGGAGTTGGGCGCTTCATAGACCTCGGCTGGCGTCGCGACTTGCATCACCTTGCCCTTGTCCATGATGGCGATGCGGTCGGCCATCGTCATGGCTTCTTCCTGGTCATGCGTGACCACGACGAACGTCAGTCCGAGTTCCTGCTGCAAGTCCATCAACTCAAATTGGGTTTCCTCGCGCAACTTCTTGTCGAGAGCGCCGAGCGGCTCGTCGAGCAACAAAACTTTCGGCTGTTTGGCGATGGAACGGGCAAGGGCGACGCGCTGACGCTGGCCGCCCGACAGCTGATGCGGTTTGCGTTTGCCAAACTGTGTGAGCTTCACGAGCTTGAGCATTGACTGGACTCGGTCGTCAATTTCGGACTTGGCCATGCCATCCTGCTTGAGACCAAAAGCTATATTGTTTTCAACGCTCATATGCGGAAACAGCGCGTAAGACTGAAACATCATGTTGACCGGCCGCTTGTAGGGCGGAATGCCGGTCATGTCCTGACCGTCCAGCATGATCTTGCCGTTGGTCGGGTTTTCAAAACCGGCAAGCATGCGCAGTAATGTTGACTTGCCGCAGCCTGAGGCACCCAGAAGAGCGAAAAACTCGCGCTGATAGACATTGAGCGAAAGGTCATCGACAGCGGTGAAGTCACCGAACACCTTGGTGATGTTCTGGAACGCAATGTATGGCTTTGATGCCGGATCGGTCCAGGGCGCGAACGAGCGCCTGATGTTGCCAAGTGACTTCATGATGCATTCCCCTGTGTCGTGCCGGTCTTGCTGCCGGAAATTCAACCCGGCAGCCTTTGCGCTGCCGGGAGCTCTTGTTTGGAACTACTGCCCGGTGACTATCGTGGTCCAGGTTCGAGTCATCACACGCTGTTCCTTCGGGTTGGCGGGCGTGATCGTGTAAAGCTTCTTCAATGTTGCTTCATCAGGATAGATCGACGGGTTGCCGGTGATCGCCGGGTCCATCAACGCCTGCGAGGCCTTGTTGCCATTTGCATACGTGACGAAATTGGACGCCTTGGCAGCCACATCGGGACGCAAAATGTAGTTGATGAACTGATGCGCCTCATCGACATTCTTGGCGTCTGCCGGGATGGCCATGACGTCAAACCACATCAAAGCGCCTTCCTTCGGCACGGAATAGTCTATTTCCACACCTTGCTTGGTCTCATTGGCCCGGGTCTGGGCGATGAACATGTCGCCTGAGAAGCCAACCGCCAAGCAGATGTCACCGTTTGCCAACCCATTGATATATTCAGACGAATGAAACTTGCGGATTGACGGACGGATCGAAAGCATGAGTTCCTGCGCCTTGGCGAGGTCCTCCGGTGTTTTGGAATCCGGGTTAAGCCCGAGATAGTTCAGCGCGGCTGGCAAAATATCCGTCGCGGAGTCGAGCATGTAAATGCCGCAATCGGCCAGTTTGGCGGCGCTCGCAGGATCGAAAATCACACTCCATGAATCGATCTTGTCAGTGCCGAGCCGCTCCATCACCTTCTTCTTGTTGTAGCCGATGCCCGTGGTTCCCCACATGTAATCGACGGCATATTCATTTCCCGGATCATAGATGGCGATGCGCTCGTTCACCATGTCCCAGGTGTTGCTGAGATTGGGCAATTTCGACTTGTCCAATTTCTGGAAGACTCCGGCCTGTATCTGACGCGAAATGAAGCTGGCTGTCGGCACGACGATATCGTAGCCAGACGCCCCGGCGAGCAGTTTGGTTTCGAGAATTTCATTGGAATCAAACACGTCATAGACAACTTTGATGCCGGTTTCCTTCGTGAAATCCTCAAGGATCGATGGCTCGATGTAGTCTGACCAGTTGAAGACGTTGACAACTTTTTCCTGCGCAAATGCGGCGCTGGAAAGGGCGAAAAGGGCGATGCTCGCCCCCAGAATTTTATAGCGGACCATTTTTGCCTCTGGCGTTTTGATAATCGGGTTTTGCGGCTTTCACCGTCTTGCGGAAACGGCACCCGATTGCGAAGCCTGACTTGGCCTGTAAAGCGCCCCGCGCTCCTATTTCAAGAATGCAAACGTTCAAGATGAACCTTGGTGCTGTTCCGATACGCACACCTTCAAACGGCATTTACCGATTGTCAACCAATACGGTTTGCGGCGTCTGAAAAACCAGCAAACGCTAAGCCGCCTGTCTTGTCCGGTTGCTGACAATCAGGTGGAAAATCAACGCTGCCATGACGATAGCGCCGCCAGCGACGGTCATGATGGATGCTTTCTCGCCATGAACCAGCCAGACCCAGAGCGGCCCGAGCACGGTCTCGAGTGTGCCCAGCAATGCCGCGAGCGCCGATGGAATAAGGCGTGCACCGGTCACAAACATCGCCATGCCAAGCCCGAGATTGAGCGCGCCAAAGGCAAACAGCCAGCTCATGTCATGGGTGGACACCTGAAAGCTTGATGCCTGAGTTGCTGCAAGCAATGCCGCAAGTGTCGTCGCTGTGATGACGGCAGGCGTCATGCGGACGTTGGAATGGCGGCGCGTGACAACTGTCGCGATGGCGAAGACAAATGTTATGAGCAAAGCCAGCAGATTGCCGGTCAGTGAACCGGAGCCACCTGCCCCGTCCGAAACCATGATCGCAACGCCGGCTATGACGGCCGCAATAGCGGCCCAAGTGGCTGCTGAAATCATCTCGCCAAGAAAAATGCGCGCAATCAATGCGGCGACCAGCGGCACGGTTGCGTTGATCAGGATGACGTTGGCCACAGTCGTCAGCGCGATTGCCTGCACAAATGAGATCGACGCGGTCATGAAGCACAATGCGACGACCAGACCGGGCCAACCCATTGCCTTGAACGCGTCTGGCACCTTCCTCCCGTCGCGAACAAGCAAAAACGTCATGAGGAAGGCTGCGGCCCATACCGAGCGCCAGAAGACCACCGTCCAAGTATCTGGTGCATCAATGAACCGGTCTATCATGCCGCCCATTGACCAAGCCAAGGCCGAGCCAGCGACGAGCAGAACGCCGCGCCGGTCGATGGTCTGGACGTGAGCACCTTGCGGCAGCGGGATCGGATCGGTGGACATTGGCGGTTTCCAGGATTCGGATTTTCGCGTCAGCATAGAGAAACAGCGGGCCATTGTCGCATTCGCGGCGACGATGGATTCCATCACGAAATCGGATCGAAATGCGCGCGGAAACTGCGCGAAACTTCATTTGAAGGCGGGTGATACATTGCGCCAAGACGGCGGCGCAAATGATGGCATCACAGTTTGAACCTTTTCAGTTCCAGTTGCGACCGAGGGTTGGTTGGATTAAATTGCCCTTGGGGCAGCCATTTCAAAGGACACATCGACATGCGTAAATTCGCCCTCGCTTTTGCACCTATCGCCTTGGCGCTGATCGTCAATGCAAGCACCTCGCCAGAAGCTTCCGCTCAATATTGTGAAGGGACGGTGCGCGGCCTTTCGAGCCATTACAATCCGTCTACTGGCGCAGGGTTCCTTGCGGTGCGGACAGCGCCGCGCAAATCTTCGGCGCAGACCGGGGAGTTGTTCAACGGCGACAAGGTTGAAATCTTTGACCGCCGTGGCAACTGGTACCGCGTTGCGGCGACGGATGGATCGTCAGACGGCTGGGCGAGCGCGCGATGGATCCGGAACGATTGTGGTTATTGAGCAACCGCCTTCAGGGGATTTTCCAACCTTTGCAGGAGCGCCAGTCTGGCCGCGGGCCAGTGATAGGGACCGGCTGAAAAGGCCGGTCTGTTGCCCAGCCTGATGGCAAAGTCGGATACTTCAAACGGCCCTTCGACAATGAGCGTCCGGAAGCGCTTGGAGTTGTAGTGATAGCCATCGGAAAACTGTTCCTCGCCTTCGTGAAAGTGGCGGCCGCCTTCCCGATAGAGCGCGTGTTTCTTTTGGGTGACGCACAAAACCTGCCCGTTCGACGGGTCGAACATCCAGTATTGCTTGCCCCTGTAGAAGCCGCTGATCCATTTCTCAAAGTCGCCGGGCACATAGCGTTCAATTCGCCATTTTCGGGGTCCGGTCTGGACTGCCTGCTTCCAGAAGTCAGGCCTTGCCAACGGAATCCAGACTTGGGCATGGCCGTTGCGCGCGTATGCTTTGGCCCGCTCCTCGATTTCAGTGAGGCCGATGCGGGTTTTCTGGAATTCAAACGCTATCGGCGTGCCGGAGGGCGACCGGACCATGACGTCGGCCCGGCGCGGCGAACCGTCCGGGAAGGCTGCATAAATTTCAAGTTCGGCTTTTAGTCCGCGGGCGGTGAAGGCGCTGTGAAACGCCAGTTTGGCTTGCCGGTGCTCGGCTGTCTCCAACGCCGCCCACGTGCAGCGAAACGGCGGTTTGTGGGCAAAATGGGCGGCGACGCGGCTGCCCTGTTTGAGAATCAGCGTACCGCCGCACTCTGGCGAAGGGCATATGTAGACGGCACCTTTAAGGGCCAGCGATGCTTCAATTCCTTCGTCACCAGATTTGCCGATCAGCACCGAACGTCTATCCTAGCTGAAATTTTGATCGAAGGATTATAGTCTCTCACACAAAATCAAACGCTGACAGCCCTGTCACCATTTCATCCAGTCCCAGCGGCTTGGTTATGGGTGGGGCGGCGCGGGAGAGGCAGCCTTGGCGCTCGCACAGGCGGCAGGACGGGCCGACAGGGGTGCGGCACGGGGTCAGCGCCTCGCCGTAGACGATGTCATCCCTGAATGCGATGTCGCAGCCCAAAAGAATGGCCGTGCGGCGCGGTCGCTCGTTGAAGGCACCGTGCGGGCCCTCGAGCGTGCGGGCGATAACGATGAACGCAGCGCCGTCGGGCATCTCGACGCTTTCGACGAGGATTTGCTGCGGCTGGGCGAAGGCTGTGTGGACGGGGAGTTTCGGGCAGCCGCCGCCAAAGCGCGATTGCGGGTAGCCTCCCGCACCCGCGCGGCGGAAGCGGTTTCCGGCTTGGTCGACTTCGAGCATGAAGAATGGAATGCCTGCCGCGCCCTGCCTGTTGAGTGTGGTCAACCTGTTGGCGGCCTGTTCGAACGAGACGCGGAAGCGAGAGCGCAAGACGTCAATGTCGTGCCTGGCCTTTTGCGCGGCTTGCAGAAACGGCTGATAGGGCATCATCAGCGCATGGGCGGCATAGCGGGCCATTTCAAACCGGGCGATGCGGCGGGCTTCCTGTGACGAAAGTTTCAGACCTTCAATCTCGGCGGCAATCGCCACCTGCATGCGCAAGAGCGCCGCTTCCATGGCAATTTCGCGCAATTGATCAAACGGCGACAGGCGTTCCGAGATGAAGAGCCGCTGGGAATGGCGGTCGTATCGGCGACGCCAATTGGGCATGGTGGCGACGGGCAGCACGCGCACGGTGACCCCGTGCTGCGTGCGCAGCCAGCCTTTCAGTGCACCTTCAAGATCATCGGCGGGCTTCAGGAGGTTAAGAAAGCTCTCTGCCTCTTCTTCGATATGGGCAAAGTGGTTGGCGCGGCTGGCGAGCACCTCCTGCACCTCGTCAAGCGGCATCCGCGCACCCGTGACTGCCGTTGCGCGGCCATCTTTTGAGAGAAGCGCTGACAGATCCGTCAACCGCTCTTGGCTCTCGCGGTAGGCGCGGTAGAGCTTGACCATGGCGGCGGCGGCATTGGGCGCGGCTTCCGTGACCTCGATCAGCTCTTCAGGCCCCGGCAATTCGGCAGAGAGGAGCGGATCGGCGAAGACCTCGCGCAAATCCGCAACGCTGCCGCCCGCCTCGCCCTGCAAGTCCTCAAGGTCGATCTTGAACGTGCTGGCCAGTTTAAGGATCAACTGGACGGTCAGCGGGCGCTGGTTGCGCTCGATGAGGTTGAGATAGCTCGGCGAAATGCCGATGGCTTCGGCCATCGCGGTCTGCGTCAGGTCGCGTTCCTTGCGGATGCGGCGGATGCGGGGGCCTGCGAAAATTTTCTGTTCGGCCATTTGGCTCTTTACGGCGTTGTCATGAACGCCGCCTCGCTATTTCTTTACAATTTTGACAAATTTACAGTTATTTCTCGTCAAGGGCAAGACAGCATGACCTGACGAATGGCCGAAATCCTTGAATTTATCTGGCGTTGTCGCTGCACTGCAATGTAACAAAAGTCATGAACCGGCAAAGACACTCTGCAAGGTGACTTTGTCAAAACAGACACCAAAAGCGCTGGTTGCCTCGTTACGACAGAAGTTTACAGGCGGCGGCATACGACAGGAGAGCATCATGGTTGCCAAACCACGCGTCAAGGAACGGGCCGAGGAACAATCTTCAGCGATGAGCACAGACCAACAGGCGGTGATCCGCATGGTCGCCAACGATTTGCACCGTTTGAACCAGTCGGTGATGAAGGCTGTCGAGGCCGGAGTTTCGGTCGAACTCGTCCGTTCGGCACGCCATCATTGCGGCAATGGAAACTGGGGCGACCTGCTGATCCCGGTCATTGTGACCAACGCCCAGATGCCACGGTTTGCCGACGCGGCGGAATGACCCCATATCGCTGTGACGGCCAGGCGGGCGGGCGGAGGAGCCCTGCCCGCCTTTTGCTTTTGCACATCAACGGAAAAGATCCGAGTGAGTTCCAGTGGCAGCAAGCTCAATGAACTCGGTATCGATCTTATAGATCAGCAACCGATCCGGCTCCACTTGACATTCCCAATAGCCAAAATAGTTTCCCTTCAGCCTGTGTGGTTTGCACCGCTCCGGAAGTGCGGCATCTTCCGCAAGCAGGCGGATAACGTCGTGCAGCTTTTCCAGGTTGAGTTGCCGTTTCACCGCGACCTTGTAGTCGCGCCTGAAGCGATTTGATTGAATGATGTCCTTCATGCCGCCAGGTTATGAATTCAGATCGGCAATGAGTTCGTCAACGGATTTGAATTTCTTTGTATTTGCCCGATAAAGCGGGTCCTGAAGTTCGCGCATTGCGGCGAGGGTTTCGTCATTTGGAACTTTCAATTCCAAGGGCATGCCGCGTTGCAAAACCATTTGCTTGTAAAACATCGTTATCGCCGTTGTGGCGTTTATGCCGAGAGAAGTCATGATTTCGTCGGCTTGCCTTTTCAGCGATGGTTCCATTCTGGCTTGAACTGTCACGGTTTTTGACATCGGCTGGCCCCTGAACTGAAAACGGAAATCTTCACAAAATGTAGTGCAAATGTAATACGTGTCAAGTGCTCAGTCCGTTTGATGGACCCTTCCCGTTCTCAACTTTTTCCCCTGAAGAAAGTGCGCCTAAGTTCGACGCGCTTTCATACCAACAATTTTTCTTGATCATATCGAGGAACCTTCAGCGCCGTTGGACGTTTCAACGATGCAAAACTGCAATCGACGTTCTCTTCGAGGCCCCGGATACATGAGCCGCAACGCGCTTTATCTCACCACTGGACTGTTCGCGCTGGCCGCTGTTGTGGCTGGAGTCATGTATTATCAGGAAACGCAAAAGACGTCGGGCATACAGATTGATCTCGGCAACGGAAGTCTGAAGATCGAAACCAAATAGCGCGTTGCAGTCGAACCAAGCTGCGATGGCTTTCTTGAATATTTGAAACTACGGGCCAAAGGTATCACCGTGTTGGTGAACCCTGAACCGTGCACGCTTTGTCAGGGAGACAGCAATCATGTCAGTCGGAACCATCCTTATCATCGTACTCGTTATCTTTTTGCTCGGCGGCTTCAGCGGTCGCTTTGGCGGCTACGGCTATGGCTTCGGCCATGGCGGCATGGGCGGCCTTGGTATCGTGCTGATCGTTTTGCTGGTGTTGGTGCTTACCGGTCGACTTTGAGTCAATTGACGGCCAGCGGAATCCTGTCGCACAGTTGCGGCAGGATTTTTTCGTTTTGATTTTCAAGTATGAGGCCACGCAATGGAATACCGCAAGCTTGGCCCAAGCGGGGCCATCGTCACTGCCTATGCGCTTGGGACCATGACATTCGGCGCGGAGTCGGATGAGGAGATGTCGTTTCAGTTGATGGACGACTACGCGACGGCTGGCGGGAATTTCATTGATACTGCCGATGTGTACTCAGCGGGTGTTTCCGAGGAGATTGTCGGGCGCTGGCTGAAGTCTCGCACCAAAGAGGCAGGCCAGATGGTGCTCGCCACCAAGGGGCGGTTTCCGATGGGGAGCGGCCCGAATGACATCGGGCTGTCGCGCCGCCATCTTGGCCGGGCGCTGGATGACAGTCTGCGGCGGCTTGGGATTGAGCAGATCGATCTTTACCAAGTGCATGCATTTGACGCGCTGACGCCGCTTGAGGAAACGTTGCGCTTCCTAGATGACAGCGTGCGCAACGGCAAGATTGCCTATTACGGCTTTTCCAATTTTCTCGGCTGGCAGATGACCAAGGCTGTTTGGCTTGCCAAAGCCAATGGCTACACAGCGCCGGTGACGCTGCAGCCGCAATACAGCCTTCTGACGCGAGACATTGAGCATGAACTCGTGCCCGCCTGTCTTGATGCGGGGATGGGCATGCTGCCTTGGTCGCCGCTGGCTGGAGGTTGGCTATCCGGCAAATACAAGCGCGACACCATGCCGACCGGCGCAACACGGCTTGGCGAAGACCCCGACCGCGGCATGGAGGCATTCGGGCCGCGCAACGCGCAGGATCGGACTTGGGATATCATTGGGGCAGTCGAGACAATTGCAACAGCGCGCGGCGTTTCGATGGCGCAGGTGGCTTTGGCCTGGGTTGCAGCGCAGCCAGCGGTGACCTCGGTTCTGATCGGGGCGCGCAAGCGCGACCAGCTGGCCGACAATCTGGCTGCGGCGAAACTTTCGCTGACGGCAGAGGAAATTTCCACATTGAACGCAGCGAGCGCGCCGGAAATGGCCGACTATCCCTATGGCAAGGGCGGCATTGCCCAGCGCCACCGCAAGATCGAAGGCGGGCGCTGAGAGAAGTGAAAATCGGCGGCGTTACGCCGCCGTTTGCCAACCGGCAATGTCGCTGAACTCGCCGAGCGTCTTGACGTCCAGCATAAACCCGTCAAGTTTGCCCTTTACGTCGTCACCATCGACACGCGGCAGAGTGTCGAGTTCAACCCCCTCCCAGCCAACGAGCATGAAGAAAGTTCGCTCAAAATCATCGCCTGCATGGAGGTTCCGGCGCTGCGACAGCGATACACTTGAGACCTGCCCCAGCCGCGTCGGTCCTTTATGGACGGCAGCCAGATATTCATCCCGCATGAAGGCGGCAAAGACTTCCGGGTCTTTGCTTTTCGGCAGCTTTAATTCCAGCACGACCATTTTGCATTCCTTTCACGGTTGGAGCCCCCGTGCAGGGAAGGCTGCGGAGTCTCAACATGCGCCGCCTGTGCAAAAACAAGCTTATCACATGAACGACCGCCAGAAAAGCACCGCAACTCCGCTGATTGAACGCTCTCTTGTTTCGCGCTAGCCTCCTCTGGTTAGGGCAGCGGGGAAGCAGCCATGAATATCAGCACATCTACGCGAGCGCTTGAGGCGATTGTTGCTGCAGGCGGCACTCAAAGGCAGCGTCTTCAATGAGGGGCGCGAGATCAGTCAAATCTGCCACGGTAACACGCAAACGAAGCCAGTACTTCTGGCTCAAAATGGCGACGCTGATCCTTGCCACTGTCCTCTCGCTGTTGGGCAGCGCCGGACAGTTCTTTTTCATTGAAACCTACGATGACGTGATCAGCGCACGCACGTCTGAAATGCGTCAAATTGAATCCCGCGCTTCGACGTTGCGTTCGACGCAGGCGGAGTTTTTCAATGCCTATGTGCAAGCCAATATGCTGTTCGCCATGAACCCTTCCGACGTGAAAGTGAACAAGGGCGTCACTGCACAAATGTATCAGTTGGCGATCATCGACCGCGCGTTTCCTTTCCGCGCCATTTTGGGCGAAATGGCGATGGCGGGGCTGTTTGAATTCAAGGCGACCAACGATCAATACAAGGCGCTGGCGGACGCAGCGCGCGCAGATCTTGGCTATGAAAGCTACAACGCGCTGATCGCTTTCGAGAAAGACATTCTCGACCGGGCATTGACGCTTCAGCATAATTTGCAGGACCGGTTTTTTGTGGCGCAGGAAGAAAGGGCTCTGGCCGAAGATGAGCGCGACAAGCGGCGGCTTTGGCTGACGTTGATGACAGCGGTCGGGACGATCTTGCTGCTTGCCGCCAATTTGATGGAAGAGACCAAGAAGGCCGCGAAATAGGACCGGACCGCAATCTGCGTTTGAATTGCGCCTTGCAAGTTGCGATGGTTGGCACTGAACCTGGAAACGCTGAATGCCGCACTTGAAAACGACTGGCCACGAGCTGCTGACGCCTGCCGAGATGGGCGAGGCTGACCGGCGGACCATTGCATCCGGGATTGATGGCATGGCGCTGATGGAGGCGGCGGGGCATGCAGTGACGGATGTTGTGCTTGCGCATTATCCGGACATTGTGCGCGCTGTGATCCTGTGTGGACCGGGCAACAATGGCGGCGATGGACATGTCGTGGCGCGGTTGCTTGCCGCGCGTGGAGTGGCGGTTTCGGTTTATTGCAATACTTTGTCGAAGGCGGGGACTGATGCCACAAAGGCGGCGGCGCTTTGGACGGGCGGTGTTTTGTCGCTGGATGCGCTGGCGATTGCAGACGGGGACGTGGTGATTGACGCGCTGTATGGCGCAGGGTTCAAGGGCATGCTGAAGGGTGCGGACGCTGTGGCAGCAAAGCTGGTGCGGGAGAGCGGCGCGCCAGTGGTGGCGGTGGATTTGCCGAGCGGGCTTTCCGGGCTGAGCGGGATGGCGGAGGGCGAGCACTTCAGGGCGGATCATACTGTCACATTTTTCCGCAAGAAGCCGGGGCATCTGCTGCAGCCCGGGCGCGCCCTTTGCGGTGAAATGCATGTGGCGGACATCGGGATCAGCCTGCGCGTGTTGGACGTGATCAAACCGATGTTGTTCGAGAACGGTCCGTACGTTTATCAAGAGGCCCTGCCCCGCCCATCAGTGACCACGCATAAATATGCCCGGGGTGCTGTTGGCGTGTTTTCTGGCGAGGCGCATGCGACTGGCGCGGCGAGGCTTTGCGCGACGTCTGCTGCGCGGGTCGGTGCGGGCGCTCTGACGTTGCTGGGGCCTGATGCGGCGCTGACGGCGATGGCGGCGCACGTCACTTCCGCAATGCTGCGCAGGGTTGAGACGGTCATGGACGTTGAGGCGATTGCTGCGGATGAGAGATATCGTGCGCTGGTGATCGGCCCGGGGTTTGGCCGCTACCGGATTTTGCACGAGGCCGTACTGGCGATATTGGCCGCACCGGTTCAGCGCGGTGTTGTGCTCGATGCAGACGTGTTCTCGGCCTTTGCGCTCGAAGGCGAGGTGCTGTTTGCTGCCATTAAGGCAAGTGGCGCAACTGTCGCGATGACGCCGCATGAGGGCGAGTTTGCACGGCTGTTTCCGGACCTCATGAAGGCCAATCTGCCCAAGCATGAACGGGCGCGGGCTGCCGCAAAGCTGGCTGGCGCGGTGATCATTCTCAAAGGTGCCGACAGTGTCATTGCCTCGCCAAACAGGCGCGCGGCGATCAACGCCAATGGCGGGCCGGAATTGGCGACGGCGGGCTCGGGCGATGTGCTGGCAGGAATCGTTGGCGGCCTGTTGGCGCGCGGTATGGCGACCTTTGAGGCGGCGTGTGCGGCGGTGCATCTTCATGCCGCAGCGGGCATGCGGCTTGGGCCGGGGTTGGTTGCGGAAGAGCTGGCTATGGAAATAGGGCGTGAGGCGTGACGTGCGCGATTCGTCATAAAAGCCAATAAAAACGGTGATTTGCCGCATTGCACAACCGATTTGTTGCAGCGCACCCCTTCCTTTACCGTCTTCGCAAGCGCTACAGTGGGGCTCCTGAAACAACAGCCCGGTGTACAATGGCGATCGAAACGCCCGAGAAGAAACCGGCGCCGAAACGGCGGCGCACTCCCTCCTATGTCAAGAATGTGCGCGGTGTGCGCAACTGGAAAGAAGCCAAAGACTGGCTTCAATGGCGCTCAATTGAAGACATTGAAGCCATGACGCCGGACCTTGCCGGCGTTCCGCGCGGCAAGATGATGCCTTCGACAAAATTTACGACCGAGACGTCTCTGGCTTTGCCCAATGCCGTGTTCCGCCAGACCATCACCGGCGACTATCCGGAAGAGACCGGCGAGTTCAAGCACGACCCGCTCGACAGTGACTTGAAGCTGATGCCGGATCTGTCGACGCTGTCTGTCGTGCCTTGGGAAACCGATCCGACGGCGCAGGTGATATGCGATATCGTGTCGATCTCCGGCAAGCCGATCACCTACACGCCGCGCAATTTGCTTCGCCATGTGGTGGGGCTTTACGCCGCCAAGGGCTGGACGCCAGTTGTCGCGCCGGAGATCGAGTTTTATCTCGTCGCCCAGAATACAGACCCGGACTATCCGCTGCAAACGCCGAAAGGACGGTCCGGGCGGTCGATTTCGGGCGGTCAGGCCTATTCAATTGCCGGGATCAACGAGTTCGATGATCTGGTTGATGATATTTATCACTTTTCGGAAAAGCAGGGTCTGGAGATTGACACGCTGATCCATGAAGAGGGGCCTTCGCAACTTGAGATCAACCTGAGGCACGGCGACCCGTTGGCATTGGCTGATCAGGTGTTTCTGTTCAAGCGGACAATCCGTGAAGCAGCGCTGAACCACGACATGTATGCGACGTTCATGGCAAAGCCCATTCAGGGTCTTCCGGGTTCGGCCATGCATATTCACCAGTCGATCATCAACAAGAAGACCGGGCTTAATATTTTCACTGCCGAGAATGGTGCCGAGACGCCGGAGTTCAGGTATTTCATTGGCGGAATGCAGCGTTATATTCCAAGCCTGTTGGTGATGCTTGCGCCCTATGTGAACTCATACCGGCGCTTGACGCCGGGCTATTCCGCGCCGGTCAACACGGCGTGGGGCTATGACAACCGCACCACGGCGTTCCGTGTGCCGCCATCGTCGCCCGGTGCGCGGCGGGTGGAAAACCGGCTGCCGTCGTCTGATGCAAATCCTTATCTGGCGCTCGCGGCATCTCTGGCTGCCGGATATCTCGGCATGCTCAACAAGCTGGAACCAACAGAGGCCTCGACGGGCAACACATACGGTGGCGGCGTACAATTGCCGCGTGGACTGCTGGAGGCGGTGGCGCTGTTTGAGGAAGACAAGGAATTGCGCACAGTGCTTGGCAATGAATTTGTCGCGACTTTTGCCGGCGTCAAGCGCGGCGAGTTCGAGACCTTCATGCAGGTGATTTCGCCTTGGGAGCGCGAGTTTTTGTTGACGAATGTTTGATTTGTGGCCTCAGCGCGCGCGTCCCCCTCATCCGGCCCGTCGGGCCACCTTCTCCCCGCGGAAGACACGGGGAGAAGGACACACCACCCTTCGTGACTAGCCGTCTTCTCCCCAGGTTTTCCATGGGGAGAAGATGCCGAGAGGCAGATGAGGGGCCGCGCCAACGCTGCTGGAAAACTTACCTGTTTTTGCATGAGACCCAGCCATGTCCATCTACCAATCCCCCATCTCGCCCGGCGTCTCCTGGTATGAATCCAGTGTCGGCGAGCGCCCTGAGTATCCGCCGCTGGACGGCTCGCAGACATGCGACGTTCTCATCATTGGCGGCGGCTATACTGGCGTTTCGGCTGCTTACCACTTGGCGGCGAAGGGGCTTTCGGTAGTTCTTCTGGAACAGCACCGGCTGGGCGACGGCGCGTCCGGGCGCAATGGCGGACAGCTTAACACCGGCCAACGCGGGTGGGTGGAAGATTTCGAAGTGCAATTCGGATTTGAGCGGTCCAAGGCGCTGTTCGACATGGCAGAGGAGGCGAAGGCGCACCTGCTCGGCTTTGCCAAGCGTCATACAATATCCATCGACTACATGAACGGTCAGATTGATGGCATTCATGCGAAGAAATATCTGAAGGACTATCAGGCGCACCCTGAGCAGATGGCGCGGTATGGCTACACGCATGTGTCCTATCTCTCGCGGCAAGAGACCGCGGAGGCGATCGGAACGGAACGTTACCATGGCGGCATCCGCGACACGGGTACGGGGCATATCCACCCGCTGAAATTGCTGGTCGGAACAGGTCAGGCGGCGGCGCGGGCTGGTGCGAGAATTTATGAAAACACCAAGGTCACGTCGCTAACCACCAATGGTGGAAAGGTGATCGCCACCACGCAGACAGGTACGATTACCGCCGGCAAGTCGTTGTTGGCAGTGAACGCCTACGGCGGCAAGGTTGAGCCGGTCTCGGCCGCGCATGTGATGCCGATCGGTTCGTTTATCGGCGCGACCGAGCCATTGGGCAAGGATTCGCCGGTTATACCGGGCGGTGAGAGCGTTTCGGATTCGCGCTTTGTTGTGCGCTATTTCCGCAAGACACGCGATGGAAGGCTGCTGTTTGGCGGACGGGAAATTTATACCGCCAACTCACCGCGCGAGATAGAGCGCGGGGTGCGCAAGCAGGTGAGCGAGCTATTTCCAGCGCTTGCAGACGTGAAATTCAGCCATGTCTGGGGCGGCTATGTCGGCATCACCATGCCACGCCATCCGTTTGTGCGCGAAGTGATGCCAAATGTGACCAGCATCGGCGGTTTCTCCGGCCATGGCGTCATGTTGTCCAATTACACCGGGCGGCTCTATGCCGA
>JANMQE010000329.1:0-1911 GCA_031370195.1 Phyllobacteriaceae bacterium | reverse complement strand
GGAACGGCTGCTGTTGCTCGAAGAAGGGCATTGCCTTCGCGATCAGGCGCTGGATGTCTGTGGCACAGGATCGCGGCGGCTCGTCAATTTCGGCGCGACGAGCCTGTCAACGCTGCTGCAACTTGTCAGCAACGGGCTTGGAATGACGCTGATCCCGGAAATCGCAGTCGATGTCGAAAGGCAACGCAATACGATGCGCATCGTGCGGTTTGATGAGCCACAGCCAAGCCGGACAGTCGGCATGATCTGGCGCAAATCGTCAACGAGCAAATCCGACATAAAGACACTCGGCGAACTGATCCGCCGAGTGCATGTTCAGCCTGTCGTGAACTGATCAATCGCGTCCGAGAAGCGTCTTCCAGATGATTGCGCCGAGCGCGGCACCAGCCAGCGGCGCGACCCAGAACAACCAGACCTGACCGAGCGCGCCTGTGTCAGCGAAAATCGCCGCACCGAGCGAACGGGCCGGGTTGACCGACGTGTTGGACACCGGGATCGACACCAGATGGATCAGCGTCAGGCCAAGACCGATGGATATCGGCGCGAAGCCCGCCGGCGCGGTCTTTGCCGTTGAACCAAGAATGATGATCAGGAAGAACGCCGTCATCACGACTTCCATGATCAAAACCGCGATCATCGAATAGCCACCCGGCGACAATTCGCCATAACCATTTGAAGCAAAGCCGCCGGCAACAAAGCCCGCCTTGCCGGATGCGATGATGTAGAGCACCAGCGCGCCAGCGACACCGCCCGCAACCTGGGCGATCCAGTAACCAATCATGTCCTTGAATTCAAACCGTCCGCCCAAGGCCAGGCCAAGCGAGACTGCCGGATTGAAGTGCCCGCCGGAAATGCCACCGACCGTGTAAGCCATGGTCAAGACCGTCAGGCCGAATGCCAATGAAACGCCGACAAGGCCAATACCAACCTCAGGAAAAGCTGCTGCCAGCACTGCGCTGCCGCAGCCACCGAAAACAAGCCAAAATGTGCCGAAAAACTCTGCTGCAAGTTTGTTCATGATACCCCTCCGAATCATTTACCACCATGCATTCATACAGACTGGAGCTGATATTCGGTAGGGGGACGGTTGCGCTACGCCGCTATGAGCCTCGCGGCAGTGAGCGCCCAAAGCACGAATGTGAATACAAAACCGGCCATGAACAACGGACGGCGCAAGCGAAGACGGTTTGTTGTCACATGAACATAGGCATGGGCCATGCGCGAAAGTGTAAACAGCCACGCGACAAAGACAGCGAACGATCCCGCTGCGCCAAGTACAAAAAGCATCATGCATGCCATATAAAACAGCACCGGCAGCTCAAACTGGTTGATCAGATTGCGCGCCACTGTAGCGCTCGCCTCGGGCTCAACTGTCGGAATGCGGAAGTCTGCTGCCTTGGCTTTGCCATCGCGGATTGAGCCCATACGGCGAACAGACATCACACTGTAAATCACAAAAGTCAGCGCCATCTGCGCAAGCATGGGCCAAAAAATGGATTCACCGTTCATCGCAGCCTCTTGTGATTCAACATCGACAAAATAAACGCTACTGCAACGGCCCCCGCCACTGACAGTGCGGTGAACTTTAATGTGGTCAGCACCTCGATCAAGGGCAATAATGCGTCATCCCCTGACTTTAACCACTCGACCACATTCCAGTTCTCGCTGTAATCGGCCAAAGCATAGGCAATTGGCAGGATCGACGCGCCAAGCCACTTTGCTTTGTCACTCAATTTCGCAAAGCGTGGCAGCGTCTCGCCGACCCGAACAGTGAGCACGGTCAGTGCAATTGCGAGCAACAGTGGAAAGACCAGATCGAGCCCGAGTGAGTACCAGCGGACAAAAGCCTCCAAACCTGCGGCATCATTTTCTGTCAGACAGGTTTTGGTGGCTTCATAAATGTCAGCGCTC